>NZ_LVIA01000036.1:0-60903 GCF_001596805.1 Halomonas sp. KX33721
TGATTCACAAGGCACGGCAGATCATCCTCGACTTCGGGCAGGATATCGGGCGCATGACGGTGCTCAAGACGCTGCGGAGCCGACTGCGTTATCCACGAGGAACGCCATGCTGACCGTCAATCGGCGACACTCTATCCACAAGCAGTTCCAAGCGACACGCGATCGCCAGATATGTCGTGCCTGGCGGGTGGAAAGGCATGACAAAACGGGCCGTCAGCACCGATCAGCACGGTGGGTTTTGGCAATAACGGGCTTGCGAAAGCCAACTTGCACGGGGCGAATGATCAAAAAGTGCTCGCTGGCGGTGATAGGGAAAGTGTCGGCGCCGGCTTCACGGATTCAGGTTTCTATCAAGCTGGAAAAATACAAAAATCCCGGCGAATGGTTTTAGCTTAATTGACACTATTGAAAAAGAGTCAATTCTTTGTGTTAACTCTGACTTTATTACGCTCGACGATGAGGAGAAAACAAATATACCGATCGAAGGCGTTGGCCTCCCTGATGGTTTTTCAAGAACGCAAACTTGGATAGAACTTCGCGTCATTGAAGATAGTCTACAACAGGCAGGTGACGTACGACACTTTACCGTTACTCACCCCGATGACTTTAAGGTATTTTTAGAAGCCAGCTATCAAGAATCTTATGTCCGCTTCAAAGCAAAAAAGATCACGCAAAAAATGAAGCAAAAACCTTCTTATACATTATCAGAACTGAAGATAGATAAATCCTTAACAGAAATAGATGATTTCACGCTTATCAGCGAAACTGAAGAAACGTTAGATACTTACAACTAAGATCTATTTAGTGTCGCAAAGAGACCACAAGCTAGCAAGGCTACAGACAGCTCGTGACTGTTACGTATCGTTCCTTCCGGAGATCTTTTAAGGCCAATGCCGACATATTCTTGGCGTCGATCAAGCACATTATCGACGATAATCGGAAACGGATCCAGCTGGAACGTATTAATGTTCTTTTCTTGATAAAGGCCATTTGATTTTAGCATTTTGACGAGCTCTTCAGGCGCATTTTTTAAGGCAATCTGTATATATTGCTTTGGCACATTAAACAGAGAAAATACCTGTATAAGAAAGGCGCAGTGATGCTGATGACTCATTAGTAGCTGCCGGTTCTTACTGATTAAAAAAGGTAACTCACCCAAAATTACGCTACCATCCAAGCTCACCAACCGGCTCGCTTCTAGTCCTGTTACATGCTCAATAAGTCGGCGCCACGCCTTTTCGCCTACTTGACGTAATAAAATATTGGGATAGTTCGCCCCGCTTACCCAAGCATCGCTTTCCCCTTTCAATTTAAATCGCATATGTGATTCGGCTTCGCGAACGATTTTTGCAATGACTTCTGTAGCCTCTGGATTAAGATTAACGTGCTTCCCTGCACGTTCATAGCTCATACCTAGCCCTACAAACCGTAGTATTTTCCATAACACCATAAAATTTAAACGAGTGTAACGAACGGAAATATCGGTTGTTTCAAGCGCCGGAGTTTCAATACGCGACAATGTCTTGGTGTTTAGAACACCATCAATTTTTCTTGCACGCATATGACGTACGGGGGTTAGTTGATCTGCCCAATCAGTCAATACATGATTGTAGTTTAATGACCCCGTACGCGGGTGACGATGCCCCATCAATCTCGCCATGGCCATACCGCTGCGTCGCGATACTTGGTTGTTGTGACCTAATACGTGCTGACGTATGAACTGTGGATCAAGGTGACCGCTTATCGCTTCTGTAAGCAATGTTTGTATACCAAATAACGAGGGCGCTAATGTGCTGTAGAACGCGTGCCTGCAATGGTGCAGCGTCATTCCCCTACTCGACGTCCCATTGCGCAGTAACTGAATCAAAATTGGACTCACCTGCGCTGCCCAGTGAATGAGCCTGACTTGGGTCTCGTAAAGTTCACCCAATAAAGGACGTTTTGAATCGTTACCCGCCAGTGAGTGGAAGCGACTTAACACGTGACCGATGAGATCCTCTTCGGCTGGATCTAGCGCAAAAAGCAGTGGCACTGCGCGGCGACTAGCGTCGCTTTTGAGCTTGCGCTGCGCGTTATCACGCACCAGCACCCAACGGATACCGTAATGCTCACACCAGTCATTGCGCTGTAGCCCTATCGCTTCTTGCGCGCGCAGCCCAAAACGAAAGGTCAGTAACAGCACAAACCCTAACAACAGAAATTTCTCATCGTGTTGGCTTTGCCATTTTGATTGCAAAGCGGACTGACACAGGAGGTATTCACTTTGTATCAACATCCCTGCGCGAACGCTGCGGCGATCATTCTCGATAGCTAATTCTTGCCAATCAGGGCTTGCCACCCCCAACGTTTCCACCCACGCATGAAAATCACGCAACCGATGACTGAAGTAGTGCGCATCTTGCGACGTTAGCTCAACAAACGTCAGCATTTTAGCGTAAAGGTGCGTGACTTCCTCTTCGTCAAAGTCGAGGAGATCTACCTGGTAGCCAATCTCAGCAAAGGCTGATTTCAATGCTGAGAAGTACCGCGTTAATGAGCTTTGCGCATAGTCGTTCCGTTTACCGACTTTGCCTCGCCGCATAATAAAACTCATCCACCGCACTAATAGCAGGACGCAGCTACTGACGTGCCCGTCGTATGCGCTGCTTAGCCTATCGAGTTGCGAAGCCCCCTGGCGTAATTGCCGCTTTGTATACCCTTTCAGAACCTCTTGGACTTCTTCATAAAGCCGTTGCGCATTGGCCTGCTGCTCCACTTTGTTGAGATGGCGCCAACGAGACGTTTTTGTGGCCGACACATTGAGTTCACTGTCTGCGCTATCGTCATGGGTAGGAAATGCTAACCTAACGCCCTCTCGAATCCGTAGCTCATCGTGAAGCGGTAAGCTCGTCGAAAGAACACGCCCGCCTAGCATGCCTGCCACCATGCCAGGCAGTGATAAGAGATTTACTTGATCCATCAGCTCACCCAAGCTTGCAAACAAGGCTTGAACGCTTGTCTCCGCTATGTTCGGCAAATGCCCTCTCAATGCATCAGGGGGTGGAGTGATAGTGGCTGGCATCAGCACTTTGTTTAGATCGA
This sequence comes from Halomonas sp. KX33721, assembly GCF_001596805.1. Taxonomy (NCBI): domain Bacteria; kingdom Pseudomonadati; phylum Pseudomonadota; class Gammaproteobacteria; order Oceanospirillales; family Halomonadaceae; genus Halomonas; species Halomonas sp. KX33721. Next base: position 3,082 of record NZ_LVIA01000036.1, read on the forward strand.
TTTCTTTTTGAATTTGCTGCCCGGCGGCTAGCAAAGATGCAGTCTTATAGCTGATACGGTGGCGCTGAACGGGTGCGAGGTAATTGTCCAGTTCCAGGCTTTCGCTATACTCAAGCAAATACTCTTGCTTGTGCTGAATGAGTCGATAATTACGCCCTCGGGCTACATCTAGCAGCATACGTTGATAACTAATGCGTTTTTCTAAGCACAACAAAAGCGCCCCAACGCTCAAAGCGCTCAATTTAGAAAAATGCGCTTTCAGTACTTTCGCTCGAATGTTATCCGCCCACCGCTTTAGCTCTGGCCACAATGAAAGGGCCTCTGAAGCCTTGCTGGACAGTAACGATTTTTCAGCCGACGCTTCTGCCACGCGCTTACTGATACCGTGCTGGTGCCGGTTGCCTTCCTCTTTCAAGCACCGCAACAGCACTGACAACCGTAGCGATGCATAGGTATGTATCACCGAACCACTTCGATGCAGCATACGCTGAACTAACACATCAATATCGTCCTGTGTCAGCTCCCCCCATGCTCTGCGGCTCATATATATTGCGATATCCGCTTCAGCCGCTTTACGTTCTCGCACCATCGTTTGGCGTCTTTCGTGTTCTCGCTGGCACTGACCAAACCGACGGTTCACCAGTGCCTTTTGATAGTGCTGATCCTCAGCACTGCTAGATGGAGGCGTTAATAAAGGCAACACCGAAGGCAGCGTGGGAGGAAAAAAACCTAATTCATCAAAGGCGGTGTTAACGGCATCGGCATAGCTGTGCGCATCGTCGGTCCAGCAACGCGGCGAAAAATCGCCGTAGGTCGCCACACTGCGCTCCGCATGCCCCATCCACCCATCAACCACTTCTGATGGCACCTTCAAAAAACGCAGCTGTTGGGCATAGCGATGGCGAAACACGTTGCCGGGCAAGGGCCACTGAAAGAGAGGCACCCCGGGCAAGTCGGTGCTTGTCATGGAGTGCCATACCAGCGAATCATCCAACAAGAAGAACAGCGGAAGTGCTGATAAAGCGTTGTTATCCAGTGTTTGATGTATCGCTTCTGCCAGCGCAGCGTTGACGTTTTTGAGTACTTGAGCCAGCCATTGCAAATGCGTCACGTAACACTGCAACAGTTCGATCGCTCTGTCTGGTAACGGCACCATCCGGCTACTTCGGCGCCCTTGGTCGATTTTATCGTTAAGATATAAACAACGTGCTGTTAGGTTGAAGTGTCCCAGCGACTCAAATGGATCTTTAAGATATCGGCCGCCCGAGGCTGCATAAAGTCCCATGACACAGTATTGAGCCAGGACGTTGTGATAGTGAATCAGGTCACCGTCGGCGCTGCCTTCAACCATTGCCCTGGCGTTAGTAATCTCTTGACGCAACACCGTCGTGATGGGCGAGAGACGGCTACCAATCAGATTCACGGAGGGGGGAAATGGCGTTGAGTCGGAGAGGGATAGAGACAATCCTTTTTCGATCGCGGTTATATCCCATGTCGCATAGCTGCATGCGCCTGGCAACCCTGCGTTGGGGTGAGCGGTTAAAAGACGCGCCAAATGGGGGTCATGGGTGTTATCAAAGACGGCTTGTCCCCAGACCTGCGCCAATTTAGCGCTCGTTACTCGGGGAAAATGTAATTGGGTCTGCTGATAAAACCAACGTTCCAAAGGCAGAGTGTTCTCCCACATATCCCCTAACGTGGCGAGCGAAGCTTGCTGCGCGTTAGCGGCTCGCTGGAGGATCGCAGTGACCTGTTCCGGCAGTTCAACGGAGAGCACTTCTCTTATTGAGTGAACATAATCGAGTGATTCGCTATTGGGTTGCCAGGCATTCCCACGTCGAGGTGATTTCCGCGCTATCGATGAAAAGTCACGTGTCAATGTCCACTCATCACCCGGGGCATCATCTATCTGAAACTGTGCAGCAAAATAGAGCGAGCGTGAGAAGCGAACTGACAGCCATACCATCACGGCGCCGAGCTGCTCTACCTCATCGGTTGAAAATAAGCATTGATCCACCCAACTAAGCAGCTTTTCTCGCTCTGGCGGCAGTAGCTTTTCCCAGCTCCATGGCAAAAAATGCGATGCTTCTGCCGTTTGGACAAAATAGCTTCGGCTAGCTAATTGTTGTTCCGCATCGCTATCAGAGGGATCTACCCTTGCAACATAGACTCCCTCATCCTCTGGGTCTTGATCGGCATCTTCTTCTTTTTGATACGCGTAAAATTCGTACTCGGTATCTTCGCTTTCGTCATAACCTTGGTGTACCAGTGGGAGGACAGTCGGCAAGAACCGTTCAATACGCAAGAGAGATGCTATTGCCTCATGATTAATGGGATTAACATCTTGACGCGCAATAGCAGTAATGGCGTTGAAAAAGCGGCTATAGCTCTTGTTATCACGATAATCATGACTCACCTCATCGGCGGCAGAGATGAACGCATCGTTAACACGCTCAAGCGTCGGCTCATGCTGCCCCACAAAACTGCGACACCGCCTTAATAGCGCGTCTACCACATGCCATTTTTCATCGTAGGGGCCTAAGGTCATAAAACGTGCTGCATCACTGATATTGCGATCCGCGATACATTTTTGATGAGCGATACGCTGTGCTGCGTGCACCAAAAACCATAAACGCAAAAGTCGACGCCAAAACAGCAGGTAGCCTTCGGTCGACTTCGCCTTACCATCAGCCAGCGGGTTAGTGAGCAACGTAATCAAAAACGTTTTATTTTTTACACCCCCTTCCTGAAACTGACGTTTGTTTTGTTCAACCGTGCCGACATGAGGTACCTGTGAGTAGTCACGAGAGATGTCTGGCGATGCATTGAAATGGTTAACAAACCGCTGTAGTTCATCGACTATCGGGTCGCCCGCCCAAAGCGAGAGAATCTCGACAGATTCAGGGTGAGAGCATTCCCTTACAAGATTGGCAATCGCGTCATTGCGGGGGCTTAGTCCTAGGGCGTGATAAATGACCTGGAGAACATCAAGTAAATTCTCCTCGTGCGCCCATGCTATTAGCTTGCGGTACCGCTTCCCGAGACTTACGGTCACTGCTTCCAGCTGCTGGCTGTGACAATCTCCTACGCCTTCCCGTGTCATTAATAACCCTTACGTCCAGAAGCGGCATTTGCCGAAAACCGCTCTATCATAAGGTTTAAAGCCATTTAAAACCATTTAAGGACAAAATAAATGCCCCTAAATCATCAGTCTCATAACCGTCCCCGCTACCAATATTTTGAAAGGCAGATCAGTTACTTACTGATCTGCCTTTTTTTGTTTTTGTTTGTCTGCAAACTTCCTGTGACACATCTGTGACGTATATGTGACACATTCGCTCCGTTGCTTGCGTCAGTAATTTATTCTTACGACCTTCAGTCAACGGCTGGCAGTATTAATCATCTCTAATTTCCTCATGATTTTTTTGAATTTCTAGCAGATCGCCCACCTCACAATTGAAAAGCTTGCATAGCTTATCCAGTGCATCCAGCTCGATTCGCTGAGCAGTTTCTTTATAAAGAAGCGTAACAGTATTGCGGTTAAGCCCTGTTTCACGCGCAACATCCACAATCTTCATTTTGTGCTCACCCATCAAGCGCGCGAGATGACAACGAACCATCAAAACCTCCTGAAAATGCTTTTTTGCTATCCTGAATGTCAAAAAACGATTGCGAATGGTTTTTTTGCTGTCTAAAATGTCATGCAGGATCGCATTCTGATATTTGAGATGCCTTTTAGTCACGCAGAATACCACTCCTTTTGGAGGTTTTCGATGGAATCATCTTATACCTATCTCACGACCGAAGAGCTTGCCCAGCGCATCAAGTACGACTGCCGTACTATCCGACAGCAGCTAAAAGACAGCGTCCTTATCGAGGGCACCCACTACATCAAGCCATTTGGACGACGGAAAATTTTGTTCTTGTGGGAAGCCGTTGGAAAAGAAATACTTAAAGCCGCTCATGGCACTATTTCCATTCCGATGGCAAATGGAGGCTATAGCCATGGGTAAGGTTTCCTATAGGAACTGCACTACCTAGCCACCTGTTGCATTCATAAACCTCACTATTTGAACCTCACCATCCGTGGTGAAGTGATGACGCTCAGGTTTTTTCTTCATGGCCGCCACAATGCTCGCTTTAAGCCGCTGGGTATCACCCGGATAACGCCGCATTACAGCGCGTAAATCTACCGAGTGCTCATTGCCCAAGCAAAGGAGTAGTCGCCCTTCTGCCGTCACCCGAACACGATTACAGGCACCACAGAAATTATGGCTATGGGGAGAGATGAAGCCAATGCGCGACTGGCTGTCTACCATGCGGTAATAACGGGATGGCCCTAGGGTAGTCTCGGTGGTGGGCAGGAGTTGATAATGGTTTTCTATGGTCTCGCGTACCGCATCAGTGGAAAGAAAGGTTTCACCACGATTATGTTCGCTGATAGCGCCCAGCGGCATCTCCTCGATAAAGCTGATATCGGCTTGCTCATTCCGGGCAAAGTTTACCAAGTCGAGAATTTCGTCGTCATTGCGCCCCTTGAGCAGTACGGCGTTGAGCTTAATCGACTGAAAGCCAGCGCGGCGCGCTGCACGGATACCCGCGACCACCTGATCAAGATCCCCCGTTCGGGTTAATGCTTTAAAGCGTTCGGGCTTGAGCGAGTCGAGGCTAATATTGAGCCGATGTAGCCCGCCTTGCCGCAAAGCATCGGCATGCTTGACCAAGCCTGAGCCGTTGGTGGTCATCGCCAGCTCGCGCAGACCTTCCAATGCACCGAGTTTTTGCACTAGCGTGAGTACGCCCTGGCGTACCAGCGGCTCCCCGCCGGTTAGGCGGATTTTCTCTACGCCCAGCTCGACAAACGCCTGCGAAAGCGCGGCTATCTCTTCAAGGGTCAGCAGCTGGGCGCGTGGCAGAAAGGTCATTTCCTCAGCCATGCAGTACACACAGCGAAAATCACAACGATCAGTCACCGATATACGCAGGTAACGCACCGTGCGGCCAAACCCATCTACTAGTGCACTCATTCTACGGGCTCCTCTTGGGTACTGGCATTAACGGGCAGCCGGGCAATGAGTCCTTTTACCTCTGCGGTAACCTCGGTAATTGTTTGCTCATCATAAAACTGACCCCGTCGCTTGCGCAGGCCGTTTTCATATAGCTTTACGTGCTCTGTGGGTATCACATCCGCTTTGGCGAGACAGTGGCTGGCGCAGTGCATCTGGCACCCGTCAATGGCTACGATAGGGCGCCCGGAGCGGGCAATGCGCACCAGACCGGGCACACCACCGCCCACACCGGCAATGCAGGACATTTCTGCCTCTCCTGCATGGTCAAGACGCAGGGCAACGCTATTGGCAAGTTGCGCCACATCAGAGCAGCCGGAGCAGGCATAAATCAGTGTGCGGGGTTTGTGATGTGAAGACATACCCTCTCCTATAAAAAGAAAACAGCATCAGCAGCCACAGTGAGTATAAAAATTCAAGCGGCGAACTGATTAATGGGGTAGTAGTGGTAGGTGCTCCCTTCTGCTACGTCTGTTTCGGGATTGATCATTAAATAGCCATCGGCTTGGCTAGCCGCGCTGAGCATATGCGAGCCCTGACCGCCCGCTAACTGCGCCACGGGAGTCCCCTGTGACCAATCCAGCTCCACCCGTAATAGTTCGCAGCGCCCTTGGGGTCCACGCTGAGAAAAGCCGGCTTTTACCGGGTAACGCTGTAGAGCCGCTACAGCTCTACCTTGCATGGCATGGATAAACGGCAGCACCAGCAGTTGCCAGCCCACAAGGGACGCCACGGGGTTACCCGGCAGAGCCATTAACGGGGTGGAAGAGGAAGACTCCGCGCCTAGATAACCGAAAGCAAAGGGCTTCCCTGGCTTCATCGCGACACCATGAAAATGTAGTCCACCGCGCTGCTCGATCACCGGACGAACATGATCCTCTTCGCCTACCGAAACGCCCCCAGTGCACATCACCACATCTGCAACGGTTTGTGCGTGTTCAAAGGCCTGATGCAATGACGCCGGCGAATCAGCGATGACGCCCAAATCCAGCACGTCGCACTGAGCTTGCGCTAGCAGTACGCTAAGCATGGCGCGATTGCTGTCGTACACCTGCCCCGGAGACCGCGACATGCCAGGGGCAATCAGTTCATCTCCGGTTGAGAGCAGTGCCACCCGCAGGCGCCGTTTGACGGTCACGGCATTGATTCCATGGCTTGCCAACAACGCAATCGACGCGGCATCAAGAAACTTACCCGCGGCGAGTAGCGGGGTTCCCATGCGGGTCTCCTCGCCTTGACGGCGAATATTAGCGCCTACCACCACGTTACCCTCAAGGTGTATATGCCCGTGCTGATCAAGGGTGACCCGCTCTTGAGGCACCACAATATCTGCCCCCACGGGCACCGGCGCGCCGGTAAAAATACGCGCGCAGCCTCCTTTCGGTAGTAGCATGACGCCTGCGCCCGCCGGTACGCGTTGAAGAATGGGTAAGCCTGCGCCGGGAGGTGCCGCTTGGTAATCAGCCAGGCACAGCGCGTAACCATCCATAGCGCTATTATCCACACCCGGCATATCGAGAGGTGCGACCAGCGTTTCTGCCAGCACTCGCCCCGCCGATTGTTCTAGGGTGATGTTTTCTACTGCATTAATGGGCGTGGCGGCGTCGATAAGCCGTTGGCGTGCATCAAACAGATCTAACAAGCCGGGCGTGACTATTTCTGCGCAGTGACAGTTCATAAACGCACCCCATCATTGGCAGAGGTCGTTGTGTGACGCCCGTTACACAGGGTCGCTGAAGGCAGGACCATGGCGGCGAAGTTGCAGGGCCGAGTGCGGGCGTCCAGCTGCAAAGCGATAATTCTGTCCCACGCCAACGCACACGCTTTGGGCGAGCCGGGCATCGCGAATATCATCGTTCGGTTGGCCACCCCCGCGACGGCGCGAGACTGGATCGTCGCTGTGCCAATGGTCTTCAGGGAGTAGTGGCGGAACAGCTCGCCATACCCCTCAATCGCTTTGTCGAACAGCGGTATCAACGCCTCGGGAGTGGTATCCCGGGCAGTAAAACCGGTGCCACCATTAACCAGGATCGCGTGGATATCTGTTCGTGCAATCCATCCCGAGACCACGGCGCGAACCTGGTAGATATCATCAGGTACGATGCGTCTCTCTACCAGAATATGGCCGCTTTCGTTCAGATGCTTAACCAGCAGGTCACCGCTGCCATCCTCGTCGAAGCCACGCGTATCGGAAACCGTTAGTACTGCGATGCCAAGCGGGGTGAAAAGAGCATTTACAGGAACATGGGACATCAAGCCTCTCCTATTAGCTTTCCTACTGCATCAAGCTGCCGCCAGCATCGTCATCCAGAACAATCCCCTCGACGCCTATTTCGCTCTCTAACGCCAGCAAATAGTGGCGCAACGCACGTCGCGTCGCCTGCTCCCGGAGGCTGTGGCGCACTCGGTCGGCCACCTGATCGAAAGGTAACGCCCGCCCTTCACGCCGTTCGTCAATGATTACTACATGCCAGCCATAGCGAGACGCCAAGGGGCGCTCGTGAAGGCCTTCGGGCAGGTGCTGCAAAGCGCGATCCAGCTCAGGAACGGTCTGGCCTGACACTAGCCAGCCCAAATCACCATCCATCTCTTTTGAAGGGCACGCGGAGTGGTATTGCGCAAATTCGGCAAACCGCTCGGGTATGGAATTAAGTTCTTTAAGCAGTTTTTCGCCAAGCTGGTACGCGTCATCGCGGCCCTGGGAGTCATCTGGCGCCGCTGCTAGCAGAATATGCCTTACACGTAGCTGGGTCGGCTCGCTGAAGCGCTCACGGTGGGTATCAAAAAAGCGTTGGCAATCGGCTTCTCCCGGCTCGGGCACCTCAAGTTCCTGCTCAAGCAAGGCAGCAATCGCCGCATCCTCCTGCGCTTCGCTGGCTTCCTGTGTCGATAGTAGACCCAGGACGTTAGCTCGCTGGCGCAGCAGCTCTCTAACCACTAAGGCACGAGCCGCCTGAAGCTGGGCCTCCCCCGCCGTTTCGGCGGGGTGATACTGCATCTCTAACGCAATCGTTGCTTCATCGATACTAGCGTCGCCGACGCGCACCGGAGGCGGGGCGACACCCCCTGGTAGTTGTTCGATATCAATCATCTGCATGTTATTTCTCCTCTAGGCCTGGGCAAGCACAGCAAGTGTTTAGGCGCGACGGCGGACAAGCTGATAGCGCCGGGTCACATAGCCAAACGGTACGCTCCACACATGCACCAAGCGCGAGAAGGGGAACAGCAGGATGATGGTCAGACCGATAAAGATATGCAGTTTGTAGATCCATGACACTTCCTGCATATAGTCCGCTGCGCCGCCGCTAAAGAAGACGATGGATTGCGCCCAGCTGGAGAGTGTCAACATCATCTCGCCGTCCATATGGCCTAGCGAGAAAATGATGGTCACCATGCCAAGACATGCCTGTAAGACGATCAAACCCAGGATCAAGGTATCCATCATGCTCGACGACGCCTTTACGCGAGGATTGACCACTCGCCGATAGAGCAACATGGCGCCGCCCACCACGCACATGGCACCGGCGATACCGCCGACCACGATGGCAATCAGCTGTTTGGTACCGGCATGCAGGAAAGGCGCATAGACCCAGTGTGGCGTGAGCATGCCCACCAAATGACCGAAGAAGATGACGATAATCCCGATATGGAACAGGTTGCTGGCCAGTCGCATGTTTTTTGAGGACAGCATTTGGCTGGAGCCGGTCTTCCAGGTGAACTGGCCTTGGTCGTAACGCATGAGACTGCCGACCAAGAACACCGTACCGGCCAGGTAGGGGTAATAGCCGTAGATAAGATGTTGCAGATATTCTATGAACATGGCGTTTCTCCTTTTAGCGATCGGCCACGGTTGAGGGAGGGGAAGCGCTCCAGGCGGACGGCATGATTTTGACGGGGTCGCTGTGCACCGCATTCTTGCGTTCAGCAAGCCGCCGCCCTTCCGCAGACTGCAGCGCGCAGTCTTCGTCAGAAGTGGCCGAGAAGCGTACTGCCTCTTCTTCCCATACGGCGTCCAATGCTTCGGGCGTGTTGTCAGGCGCTTCTTTTTTGACCTGGGGCCGATGCTCTTCGACCTCGCCCTCGGCCCCAATTAACGCCAAAAGTGACAGCGGTACTAGCGCGTGATCCGCTCCCCGCTCCTCCAGTCGTGCGGTCAGCAGCGCCAGGATATGGCGTATTTCGCCCAGCCAGCGGCCGATCTCGGCTTCGTCGCACATCGAAAGGTATTCAAGAAATACCGGTAGATGATCGGGCAGTTCACGGGCATCCAACTCGAACCCGGCCGCGCTGTACTCAGCCATAAGATCCACCATGGCCTGACCACGATCACGGGACTCGCCGTGAACGTGTTCGAATAGCAGCAGCGAGGTAGCCCGTCCCTTATCGAACATGGCGACGTACTCGGCCTGCAGCTCAAGCAAGTCACCCTCTTGGAGACGCTGACACCACTCCATTAGCGACGACTTGAGAGCCGCCCCCAGGCGGCGCTCGGCATTGAGGATTTCGATGAGCTCACCGCTGGCATCCTGCAGTTCCTGGGTCGGGTAATCGAGCAGGCGGGCCAGTACGCGCAGGCTTCGCATACCCTGTAGCGGCTCGAACGACGGCTCTACCGGGGTGGGCGATTGGGTAGCGGCTTCAGTCATGACGAGACTCCTCAAATTGTGGCTGCGGGTCGAAGACCTCTACCGGTTTTACCAAAACGCTGGTCTGCTTACGGCCATTGAACAGGCTGGGCTGGCTCTCACCGTGGCAACCATCACCAAAGGTAAAGCCGCATCCTCCCCGTTCAGGGAAGGCTTCGGTGGCCATTTCCCGATGGCTGGTGGGGATCACGAAACGATCCTCGTAGTTGGCAATGGCCAGGTAGCGGTACATCTCCTCTACTTGGGCCACGCTCAGCCCCACGGCATCGAGCACTTCGGCGTTGGGGGTACCCTCCACGTGCTTGCCGCGCATGTAGACACGCATCGCCATTAAGCGCTTGAGCGCCAACACCACAGGCTCTTCCTCGCCGGCTGTCAACAGGTTAGCCAGGTACTTCACCGGGATACGCAGTGATTCGATCTTGGGCAGGATGCCGTCGAACTCCACATGGCCTGCCTCGGCGGCGGACTGAATCGGCGACAGCGGCGGCACGTACCACACCATCGGCAGCGTGCGGTATTCCGGGTGCAACGGTAGCGCCAGCCCCCAGTCGATGGCCATCTTATAGACCGGTGAGGCTTGGGCCGCCTTGATGACGTTCTCCTGGATACCATCCCGCCGGGCCTGGGCAATCACTTCCGGGTCGTTGGGATCAAGGAAGATCTCGCGCTGGCGATGGTAGAGGTCACGCTCGTCGGGAGAGCTTGCCACCTCTTCAATGCGGTCGGCGTCATATAGCAGCACTCCGAGATAGCGAATGCGGCCCACACAGGTCTCGGAGCAAATAGTCGGCTGACCGGCCTCGATACGCGGGTAGCAGAAGATGCATTTTTCGGACTTACCGCTTTTCCAGTTGTAGTAGATCTTCTTGTAGGGGCAGCCGGAGATACACATCCGCCAGCCACGGCACTTGTCCTGATCGATTAGAACGATGCCATCCTCTTCTCGCTTGTAGATCGCACCGCTGGGGCAGGACGCCACACAGGTAGGGTTCAAGCAGTGCTCACACAGGCGCGGCAGGTACATCATGAAGGTGTTTTCAAACTGACCGTAAATATCTGCCTGTACCTTGTCGAAGTTGGCGTCTTTACGCCGCTTGGCGAACTCGGTGCCCAGGATCTCTTCCCAGTTGGGGCCCCATTCGATCTTTTTCATGCGCTGACCGGAAATCAGCGAGCGTGGGCGTGCCACCGGCTGGTGCTCGCCGATCTTGGCGGTATGCAGGTGTTGGTAGTCGAACGTGAACGGCTCATAGTAGTCATCCATTTCGGGCAGGTCGGGGTTGGCGAAGATATTCGCCAGCACCCGCCATTTGCCACCAATACGCGGTTCAATGCGGCCGTCGTTACGGCGCATCCAGCCGCCTTTCCACTTGGCCTGGTTCTCCCACTCTTTGGGATAGCCGATACCGGGCTTGGTCTCGACATTGTTGAACCAGGCGTACTCCATACCTTCGCGACTGGTCCAGACATTTTTGCAGGTCACCGAACAGGTGTGGCAACCGATACACTTATCAAGGTTGAGAACCATGCCTACCTGGGAACGAATTTTCATTTCACGGCCTCCTGAACGCTGTCATTGCCTTCACCATCCAGCCAGTCAACGTGTTTCATCTTGCGCACTAACACGAACTCATCGCGGTTTGAGCCGACGGTGCCGTAATAATTAAAACTGTAAGAGAGCTGCGCGTAGCCGCCGATCATATGGGTTGGCTTGGGGCAGACACGGGTGACCGAGTTGTGAATACCGCCCCGCGTGCCGGTGACCTCAGAGCCTGGGACGTTCACGTTGCGCTCCTGAGCGTGATACATCATCACCATGCCCGCCTTGACCCGCTGGCTGACCACTGCCCGCGCGGCAATCGAGCCGTTGGCGTTGTAGACCTCGATCCAGTCGTTGTCCTCGATATCGATCTCCGCCGCGTCCGCCTCGGAGAGCCACACCACCGGGCCGCCGCGGTTGAGCGTCAACATCAGCAGATTGTCGGAGTAAGTGGAGTGAATGCCCCACTTCTGGTGCGGCGTGAGGAAGTTCAGCGCCTTGCTCTTGAAACCATTGTCGGCGGGCAGCGTGAAGCCTTTGGCTGCCTTGGTATCGATGGGCGGGCGATAGACCAGCAGGCTTTCGCCGAAAGCGCGCATCCAGGCATGATCCTGATAGAACTGCTGACGTCCACTCACGGTGCGCCAGGGAATCAGCTCGTGAACATTGGTGTAACCGGCGTTATAGGAGACGTGCTCATCCTCTAGGCCGGACCAGGTCGGGCTGGAAATGATCTTGCGCGGCTGAGCGACGATATCGCGAAAGCGAATTTTCTCTTCGTGTTTGGGCCTAGCCAAATGCGTGTGATCACGCCCGGTAATTTTGGAGAGTGCATCCCACGCTTTTACTGCCACGGCGCCGTTGGTTTCCGGTGCCAGGGTCAGAATCATCTCAGCGGCATCGATAGCGCTGTCGATCAATGGGCGGCCTTTATGTGGGCCATCCAACTTGCGATGGTTGAGTTTGCCCAGCAGCTCGACTTCAGCATCGGTATTCCAGGCGATGCCCTTGCCACCGTTACCGATGCTTTCCAGCAACGGCCCTACTGAGGTGAAGCGCTCATAGGTTTCGGGATAGTTACGCTTGACTTCAATCAGCGACGGCATGGTCTTGCCGGGAATCGGCGCGCATTCGCCCTTCTTCCAATCCATCACCGCCGGCTGGGCCAACTCTCCTGGCGAGTCGTGCTGCATCGGTAGCGTGACCAGGTCGGTCTCTTCGCCCAGGTGGCCTACACACACCTTGGAAAACGCCTTGGCAATACCCTTGTAAATATCCCAGTCGCTGCGCGATTCCCAGGCCGGGTCGGTGGCGGCAGTCAAGGGGTGAATAAAGGGGTGCATGTCAGAAGTGTTAAGGTCGTCCTTCTCATACCAGGTCGCCGTGGGCAGCACGATATCCGAGTAGAGGCAGGTGGTGGACATGCGGAAATCCAGCGTCACCAGCAGGTCGATCTTGCCTTCCGGCGCCTCGTCACGCCATACCACTTCTTCGGGCTTCTGGCCACCGAAGTCGCCCAGGTCTTTACCCTGAATACCGTGACGAGTACCCAGCAGGTACTTGAGCATATACTCATGGCCCTTACCGGAACTGCCCAGCAGGTTGGAGCGCCAGATGAACATATTGCGCGGGAAGTTCTCTGGCGCGTCCGGGTCTTCTGCGGCAAAGCGCAGTTCGCCGCTCTTGAGCTGCTGAACCGCATAGTCGGCGGTAGACATACCCGCGGCTTCAGCTTTTTTCGCCAGGCGCAGCGGGTTAGCGTCCAGTTGAGGTGCTGACGGCAGCCAGCCCATACGCTCAGCGCGCACGTTAAAGTCAATCAGGCTACCGGGGTAATCCTCGGCCTTGGCCAACGGCGAAAGAATTTCTTTAATCTCAAGCTTCTCGTAGCGCCACTGGGAGGAGTGGTTATAGAAGAACGAGGTGGAGTTCATATGACGCGGCGGACGCTGCCAGTCGAGGCCAAAGGCTAGCGGGGTCCAGCCCGTCTGCGGGCGCAATTTCTCCTGACCCACATAGTGAGCCCAGCCGCCACCGCTCTGACCGATACAACCACACATGACCAACATGTTAATCAGGCCGCGGTAGTTCATGTCCATGTGGTACCAGTGATTCATACCGGCACCAACGATGATCATGCTACGGCCGTTGGTTTTATGAGCGTTGTCGGCAAATTCACGGGCAATGCGGGTGCACTGCTCTGCCGAGACACCGGTGATTTTCTCCTGCCACGCGGGGGTATAGGGGCGAATCTGATCAAACGAGGTCGCGCCATCATCTTCGCCGTCGCCGGCAAAGCCACGGTCGATACCGTAGTTGGCACACATCAGATCAAAAACGGTGACCGCCAGCATTTCGCTGCCATCGGCTCTCTTTAAGCGTTTGGCGGGCAAATTGTGGAACAGTAGGTCGTCAGCCGCGCCGACACCCGCCCCTTTAACGTGCTCAAAGTGCTCGTGCTCGATACCGCCGAAGTAAGGGAACGCCACGCGCGCAACGCTATCGTGGTGGTTGGCCAGGCTTAGCAACGGCTTGATTTCAGTGCCAGCGGCGTCCAGCGATTCCAGGTTCCACTTGCCCACTTCGTCACCGGTTTCCCCCCAACGGAAACCGATGGAACCGCGTGGTACCACCAGCTGGTCACGGGTTTCGTCCCAGGCAACGGTTTTCCACTCGGGATTGTTTTCCTGGCCCAGGGCAGCATCAAAATCACTGGCACGCAGTTGGCGGCCTGGTGCGAAGCTGCCATCTTCACGCACTTCCAGCTCCACCAGGAATGGCATGTCGGTATAGCGGCGCACATAGTCGGTGAAGTAAGCACTGGGGTTCTCAAGGTGGAACTCTTTGAGGATGACATGGCCCATGGCCATGGCCAGGGCGGCATCGGTGCCCTGTTTGGCGGACAGCCACTCGTCGGTGAGTTTGGAGACTTCGGCGTAATCCGGGGTGATCGAGACCGTCTTGGTGCCCTTGTAGCGCACTTCGGTAAAGAAGTGGGCGTCCGGGGTACGCGTCTGGGGCACGTTGGAGCCCCAGGCGATAATGTAGCCGGAGTTGTACCAGTCAGCGGACTCAGGTACGTCGGTCTGCTCGCCCCAGGTCATTGGTGAGGCTGGCGGCAAGTCGCAGTACCAGTCGTAGAAGCTCATGCAGACGCCGCCAATCAGCGACAAATAACGGCTACCCGCCGCGTAGCTGACCATCGACATGGCGGGAATCGGCGAAAAGCCAATGATCCGGTCGGGGCCATACTGCTTGGCGGTGTAGACGTTCGAGGCCGCGACCAGCTCATTGAGCTCGTCCCAATTACCGCGCACGAAGCCGCCCATACCGCGGGCACGCTTGTACTGCTTGGTCTTGGCGGGGTCTTCGACAATCGACGCCCAGGCATCTACTGGGTCTGGGTTTGCCTTCAGTGCTTCCCGCCATAGCGCCAGCAGCGGCTTGCGGATCAACGGGTACTTGAGTCGGTTGGCGCTGTACAGATACCAGGAGTAGCTGGCACCGCGTGGGCAGCCACGCGGTTCATGGTTAGGCAGATCAGGACGGGTGCGCGGATAGTCGGTCTGCTGGGTTTCCCAGGTAACCAAACCGTTCTTAACGTAGATTTTCCAGCTACAGGAGCCGGTACAGTTCACCCCATGGGTGCTGCGTACCACTTTGTCGTGCTGCCAGCGGGCACGATAACTATCTTCCCACTGGCGGGATTCGCTGCGTAGTTCACCGTGTTCGTTGGCAAAAGGCTCGCGGGACTTGCGGAAGAAATTCAGCCGATCTATGAAGTGACTCATGGTCGATCTCCAGGCTCCTCGGAAATTTGCATACCCGACAGTGCGGGTTCCATGGAGTGGATTCTGCGTGATCGACAAGCGAATTACTGCGTGATTACCTCCATATACACCCTATCTACCCCCAAGGTGATAGAGCGGCCAACGTAAAGGAATAGACGGTTGGCACTGTTGAAATTACACCGTGCGCGAATGCTTGCTGTAGCAAGGCTGGATAGGCTCGCAGGCCTTCAATCACGTTTACATTGCAACTCACTGAACATTCATACAACATACTTTTTATAGCTGAATTACTCTCGGAGCAAAACGCACTCCATGCATCTCACCCGATTCACCGATTATTCGATACGCGTATTGATATTTCTTGCTACCAAGGGGGAGGAGCGCTCTACGATTAATGAAATTGCCGAGACGTTTAATATCTCACGCAATCATTTGATGAAAATCGTGCAGGAGCTGAGTCAAAAGAACTACGTTACCGCTATTCGTGGCAAGAATGGCGGCTTACTGCTGACACGTGATCCTGCAACCATTGGGTTAGGCGAGCTGGTACGCGAGATGGAAAACGACATGGCGTTAGTGGAGTGCTTTCATAGCGACAACGCCTGCATCATTACACCGGCATGTCGCCTTCAACCGATTCTTAATGATGCACTGTCAGCATTTCTAGGTGTGCTCGACCACTATACGTTGGCCGACCTCCTGGGCAATCAACGCTCTCAACTGGCGCAACTTATGCGCATTCCTACTGTCAGCGCTTAGCACTCACTAGCCATCCTGTCCGTCGACTCGCGCCTGCATTAACGGCCAAGTGTAATGCACTAGGAATATTGCGTAGGCTACACACCAGAAGATAATGCTTAGCGTGTAGGTCCAGTGGGTAATCTGGGGAAATATCGCCAAGACGGGTGAGCGCACCAGGGCGGCTATTAGCATTAAGCCCAGCGCCACACCCATACCGGGCAAGGTGCGTATGGGGCGGCCTGTATGACCTAGCGAAACCCTGGCCATCATGGCCAGCATCATGGCACCCATGCCACCAATGGTCAGGGCATGTATAGCTAGTTCTGTGCGTATCAGCCCCATTAGTGCCAAGACCCACATGATTAGCCCTAACGGGATGCAGACGTAGCTACCGTGGAGTCCCCAAAGTAAAGGTTCGCGCCAGCTGTGCAGCCCACCCCAGCGCGCCATGCGAACAGTATTGGCCAACGCCGCTAAGAGCATCACCCCGCCGATTAATGACGCAGGAATGGCAACATCCAGCATGATAATCAACTGCAGCACGACAACCCCAGCCGTGCTAGCCAGCGTCACTCCTTCAAGTAAAGCAATAGGTTCAGGTTTGGTGCGTCCCAAACGGTTCGCAGTAAACATGCCAATCACGCGTCCGCCAACGACTGTCATCATCAGTGTGATTAACAGCACGGCTAAGTAGGCGGCTTGGCGGATAAGCTCGGCGTCACCCTGAATCACCCCTAAGTGCATCGCCAGATTAGCCGTGGCAAACAGCAGCAGCACGGGTATAAAGATCAAGTTGCGCCACCGCTTTGCAGTGATGACCAGACGCGCCATCACAATGGCGACCACCGGCAGAAACGCAAGATCAACCGCCAGCAGCAGCCACCCCGGCAAATCCAAGGGGAAAGCCATCAGCACCCTGCCCAATAGCCATAACACCACCAGACCCATTAGCGGCGCGCCGCTTAAGCTCGGCAATCCGGTCCAGTTGCGCACAGCAGTCAGTAAAAATCCCGCTACCACAGACGCAGCAAAACCAAACAACATTTCATGCTGATGCCAGAACACCAGGCCGCCATAAGGGCGCAGCAAAATACTGCCATGCCAGAAGCCCAACCACACCAATAGGGAGGCCACACTAAACAGCGCGGCCAATAGAAAGAAGGGCCGAAAAGCCAGGCGCATTAATGGCAGATTCTCAAGCTTAGAAGCAGGCTGGGATGAGGTGGTCGTTGGCATGGTTTAATCCCGACTAAATTACTTGGAAATATGATTGTGCGCCTAGCTATCAACAAAGACCATGACATGCATCAAAAATACATCTTATGGCTAGCATTTACAGACTCGTCGCATTAAGATTCATTTTAAATACTTCTTAATATACCGAGGGATTAACAGTGCTAACACATGAGCAGGAAAAGCTGATCGACGCGACAGCTCCCGTCGTGGCCGAACATCTGAATGCGATTACCCAGCGCTTCTATCCGCTGATGTTTACTCGCTATCCAGAGGTCAAGCCCCTCTTTAATGAGGTTCATCAGCAAAGCGGGGGGCAGCCCCGTGCCCTTGCCAATGCTGTATTGGCCTATGTCCAACTACGCAGTAATCCAGCTCAGGCGCGTGCTACGCTGGATGTTGTGGTCAGTAAACACGTCTCACTAGGCATTCTTCCCGAGCAGTATCCCATCGTCGGTGAATGTTTGCTGGCGGCGATTGGCGAAGTGCTGGGTGATGCTGTCACCCCGGAAATCGCCGATGCCTGGGGCGCTCTATATAACGAGCTTGCCGCTCTGTTAATCGACCTCGAAGATCAGCGCTATCGTGAGTTTGAGCAGCGCCCAGGCGGATGGCGCGGCACACGCCGTTTCAAGATTGCCAGTACCCAGCAGGAAAGTGCTTTAATTCGCTCGTTTATCCTTGAGCCCGAAGATGGGGGCCGCGTGGCTAACCACGAGCCCGGGCAGTATATCGGCGTACGTTTGACTATTAACGACGAATTGGTCTATCGGCATTACAGCCTTTCGGACACACCGAACGGTCGAAGCTACCGTATTTCGATCAAGCGCGAAGAACAGGGCCAAGTCAGCTGTCATTTCCACGATGTTTTAAAACCAGGCGATATCTTGGAGCTGTTACCGCCAGCAGGTGATCTGACGCTGATTGAAGGTGATGAGCCTCTACTGCTTGCCAGCGGCGGCGTTGGTCAAACTCCCTTGCTCCCCATGGCGCGCCATGCCTTATCTCTTGGGCGGCAAGTCATCTATCTACACGCTGCCCTGGATGCCGACCACCAGGCCTTTAAAGGCGAATTAGAGGAGCTGAAGAGCGAGTATCCTCAACATCTTAAAGCTGTCCGTATTCATGAGCGCGGTAACGAAGCCGAACATATTGGCCGTATCGACCGCAGCTTATTAGCTCACTACCTGTCAGACCTTAAGACACGCTGCTATTTCGTCGGACCTCAAGGATTCATGACAGCGATTAACAGAGCCCTGTCGGAGCTGGGTGTTGATGAGGATCGCCGACACTTTGAGCACTTTGGCCCCTCGCGCCCCCTCAACGCAACCTGATAATGGATGGCCCCAGTAGTATAACTGGGGCCGCCTTGTATTAGCTCAATGAAGCAGTTAAGAAGCTAGAAGCGTCAGCAAGCCAAACCAAACCAAACCACCCTGCACGTTAAGAAAAACCCATCCTTCAGGTCATTTTCGACGATCCAATAAGACCGGACTCTTTCAGTAGATAACTTAATTCCGGCTAGTGACGTTTGCAGAGCTACCCAGTTTGCTGTGCTCCTTTAGCCATATGAGAGCCAGGCTCGCTTGACAGAACCTTCATTAAGTCCTAAATCTTAAACATAATATCATAGTATGATATTTAAAAAATAAACCACGACCTCCACTAACCTCGAGGCTAGATAATGACTCTCCTCAGTATTATTCAGCTACCCTTTTCCCACTTGAAGAGATGGAAACACATCCAACAACGCCACCCTTCAATCGCCACTCTGGCCTGGTGCGTCGTGCTGCCCATGTCGTTGCTACCTCCTGTACTGCTCTATTACGCGGCTACCCACTACGGAGATAGCTTCGCTCCGGGCTTCGCTGACCGCCAGTGGCGCTTCATCACTACTATCTTGTTCTTGGCCGAGCTGCTTACCTTCTTCTTGATGGGCTGGCTGATTCATGCAGTAGTCAATAGCAATCGCGAACTCTCAATGAGCTACCACGACGCTTATCTGGTGGCGGCCTTAGCACCACTGCCATTATGGTTTGCTACGATCGCTCTGCTGGTACCCAGCCTGCTCTTCAATGCCATGGTTGTTATGGTGGCATTGGGTACCTCTTGTAGCTTGGTCTATCACGGCCTTCAGGCTCTATGTGAGCGCTCAACGAATGACGTAACAACGATGTCTGTTACTTACACCGTTATGGCCGCAGGGTTGCTGGCATGGGGCTTGTTGATGGCTATTGTTTGGGCTTACTAAAGTTTAGGTAGTGATGGGAGCTAATCACTCGCTAAGTTTATAGGGCAACCCAGTGCAAACGAGGTAACGATGAGTATCGAATTGAAACGTGCCTACGACTCTCCTCACAATAAGGATGGTTATCGTGTCTTAGTCGACGGAATCTGGCCGCGTGGGGTATCCAAGGAAGCAGCCAAAATTAATGAGTGGCGTAAGGAAGTCGCACCGAGCAGCGAACTTCGCAAAGCATTTCATAACGGCTCACTCGGCTGGAATGACTTCCGCCGACGCTATCTCAAAGAGTTAACTCCCTATCGCGAGGCCCTTCGTGGCCTTGCACAACGTGCCAGGAAAGAGCGTGTCACTTTAGTATTTGCCTCTAAAGAAGAGCGACATAACAATGCCGAAGTGCTGCGCCAGTACTTGAAAATGCTAAAATAATCGTCTCAATCAATGGCACATCAACTTGCTCTAAAGTATGGAGTAAGTGCTGAAGGCAATCACCCCTCAGGCCAGCCAGGAGAGAGGGCTGTGATGAACAGCGGCCCCCACCATATAGGCGAAGATAGCCACCGCCACTACCGCGGCTAGGGCTCGCACCGCTGGCGTGGCCCCACGTTTAATCGCAATGGTACCAATACCGATATAGGCCAGCAGTGCTAATAGCTTGGCGCCAAGCCAGGGAAGCTGCCAGGGCCATACGGAAAGCAATACCATCAAAGTCACCCCCAGCCCCAACAGAGCCGTATCAATAAGATGAGGCAATACCTTGACCCAACGGGCGTTGAGTCGCGGGCTTTCCTGCACCGACCACCAGGCGCGCACTACGAATAACGTGATGCTCAGCGCAGCGGCCGTCATGTGCAAATGCTTGATGAGGAAATAGTGCTCCATGCTAACCATCCCTAGCCGACGTTAAGCGCATTGCCGTGATGATCGAAGGCAAGATAGGCGGTGATATTACCCATTTGCAGCGACTCCATCATACGCTGGAGTTGCCGTTCAACCTCGGCATCATCTTTTGGATCGTCCATGGCAGCAGTGAAGACAAGATCCCATTCGATCTCGGTACGGCGTGACTCCTCAACCAACGCCGCCATGCTGGTCAACTCCTCCGTCGACTTATCTACGCATACCACAGGCACCAACACACCCCCTTCACCCTGTTCGAAGCGACGACGCTGGTCAGCATCAGGGAAGTCGGGCAGCTCTGCGTGAACGAACACAAACAGCAGGCGCTGGGGCTTAGGTTGTTTACGCGCTTCCTGCAGTAAATCGGCAAATGTCGCTATGGTCATAAAATGGGCCTTATCGCTAGTGGTTTAGAATCAGAAGGTGAGAGAGTAGGTAAGAATGAACAGGTGAGACTCATAGGCGGCGTTACTCGGGTGACTCTACGAAAAGCCACAGCAGCAGCATTACCATAAACAGAGGGATCAACAGGCTAAGTGGCGCCGCGCGCCAACCATAGGCTTGGACTACCAGAGGCGCCATCCGCAAGGAAAACGCTACCCCCGCCGCTAAAGCCAGAAAAAGGGCAACACAAAGACTCACCCAACAACCAGGCATCCAGCCTTTGGCGTGGGCGATGCCCGTCGTAATCACCGCACCTCCCAGTCCAAGCCCAGCCCCCACTAACAAAAACTCCCACGGCCGGCTAGCCATCCCAAACCCGCCCAGCGCCAACGCTAGCCCCAGTAATAGCCATTGCATCAAGCGGCAGGTGTCTCCCCGCCTGGCGATATACCAAGCAGGCCATGCCAACAGCACACCGCTACTCAACGGTACCAGCACATAGAGGGGTTG
Organism: Halomonas sp. KX33721; assembly: GCF_001596805.1. Classification (NCBI taxonomy): domain Bacteria; kingdom Pseudomonadati; phylum Pseudomonadota; class Gammaproteobacteria; order Oceanospirillales; family Halomonadaceae; genus Halomonas; species Halomonas sp. KX33721. Next base: position 24,138 of record NZ_LVIA01000036.1, read on the forward strand.
TTTTGCGAGCAGGGCATAAAATGTCCAGCCAGCCACCGCTAAAGCGCTTGCCAGCGGCATTAGCAGCATGGCTACCAGTAACTGATAACCATTGACTTGCTGTGTTGATGTCTCCAACGTGGGAGGCGGCACAGATGATGGCATGGCATTTCCCAGCGAGGGTATAAAGACATCGGAAGACATGTAAGAATTGTCTGTAAATACAGGTCGTAGGTCAAAAAACATCGGAGGTAGGTCGGCTAACCCCAAAGGAATAGCCCTCGTATCAAGATGCAGACAGTGCCACACTCTCTTACCTCTTCCGCGCTATCGGAACTACCATGAAATTACTTCAACGTTCCCTGGTTGCTCGCATCATTGCGTCGCTGCTAGCCATTAGCGGTATGGCACTTATCAGCATCACGTTGACCATGGCAATGTCTAACAGCAGCCGTGGCGATGCTGCGGCGATTAATGTCGCCGGCTCGTTACGCATGAATGCTTATCAAATAATGGGGACCTTGCAGCGTCTGGAGTATGCCCCCGAGGAAACCAGTGAAGAGCGACTAGCCAGCTTGATGGCGAGCTTTAATCAGCGTTTGCATGACACAACCTTACAGCAAACTATCCCGACTGATGACCGTCACGAGCGCCACCGTCAGTTGGAAAAGATTCAGACCTACTGGCAGCGCACACTTCGCCCTGCCCTACAGGCCCAGCCCAGCGCCGCTGAACGTGATCTTGATACGCTGGAAATGATGATCGTTGCGATGGTCAATGACATCGAAGGGCTAGTGACCTTCCTGGAACAGAGCACCGAGGCCAAGGTGCGCCTGCTTGGCATGATGCAAGTGCTCTTTTTAGTGCTGATCGCTATTGTAGTCGCAATCGCCCTCTACGATGTTCGCTACAATCTGGTAGTGCCTTTGCGTCAGCTTATGGTGCTTGCCCGCGAGGCGGCACAGCGTAACTTTAAGCCACGCTCTCAGCTACGTGGCAGTGACGAATTGGCCTTGCTGGGCCACACCTTTAACAAGATGTCTGCCGAGCTGGCAACCAGCTACGCCGCGCTGGAAGACAAAGTCTCGCGCAAGAAGCAGGAGCTTGAGCGCAGCAATCAGGCGCTGCGGGTGATGCACGATGCCAGCCGTTCGCTGTATGGCGGCGGCAACGATCTTTGCTCTAGCGCCGCCCCCATGCTGCGTGAACTGGAAAAGCTGCTGGATGTCGGGCCGATACGGCTTTCGCTAAACGACCCCTTCGACCAACGGGAAATGCCGGTATTGGAAACCCATTCGCGTACCCGACCTGAGTATTGCCGCGATCAGGATTGCCATGCCTGTTTGATCGACCCTCGTCCATTGGAGTTGATTGACAACAACCAGTCGCAGTGTTTGCTGTTACCTATCAGCGTAGGCGATACGCTGCTCGGCACCCTGGAAGTGTGGTATCCCCAGGAGCGGCTCAACGATAGCACCCATCGTCTGCTTACCATGTTAGCTGACCAGCTCGCCACGGCGGTGTATCTGCAGCGACGTATCGAGGAGCAGCAGCACGTCACACTGATCAACGAACGAACCATCATTGCGCGCGAGCTGCACGACTCTCTGGCACAATCGCTGTCTTATCTTAAGATGCAGGTCGCGCGACTCGAACGCATGCAGCAAAAAGAGGCAACTCGAGAGGCCCAGTCTGCGGTATTCGATGAGCTGCGTAACGGATTAAACAGCGCCTATCGCCAACTGCGCGAACTACTCACCACCTTTCGGCTCAAACTCGAAGGCCCGGGTTTACAATTCGCCCTGCGTCAGACTGTCGATGAGTTCACCCAACGTATGGGAGCAACGGTCGAGCTTGACTACGACGTGCCGCCTTACCTACTTAATCCCAATGAAGAAATTCATGTGCTGCAGATCATTCGTGAAGCGCTGGCCAACACCCACAAGCACGCCAAAGCCCACTGGGCTGCCGTGACGGTGCGCTTCGCCGATGCTCAATTGCTGGTTCGCATCGAGGATGACGGCATCGGTCTGGAAGACGACAGGTCACCGCCAATGCACTATGGATTGGTGATCATACGTGACCGGGCCAACACGTTGAACGGGGAACTGAGTATCGCCAACCGCCCTACTGGTGGTACCGGTGTTAAACTTGTCTTTACGCCGTTGACCGCTCGCTTAATTCAACAGCAGCCCGATTCGGCTGCCTCCGATTCTCACTTAGGCACAGGGACTTCTTAATGACGCTGACCACCGCCAACGATACACCCGCCAGCCTGATGATTATTGATGACCACCCGCTACTCCGGCGTGGCGTCGCTCAGCTGCTTGGGCTAGAGGACGATCTTGAACTGGTTGGCGAGACGGGTGACCCTGAAGAAGGCATTGCACTGGCCCTCAAACTTGAGCCTGACCTAGTTTTACTGGATTTAAACATGCCGGGCGTCAATGGCTTAGAAGCCTTGCGCCGCCTACGGGAAGCCAACTATAGCGGCCGTGTGGTGATGTTCACTGTTTCCGACCATGAGGATGATGTTGTCGCCGCACTGCGTAACGGTGCCGACGGTTACCTGTTAAAGGATATGGAGCCTGAAGACATGGTTCGCCAACTGCGTCAGGCTGCTTTGGGGCGCATGGTCATCAGCGAAAGCCTGACCGCCTTACTCGCTGAAGCGCTTCGTAATCAGCGCAATGCCCCCACCACCCCTGATGTTCATAGCCTAACGCAGCGTGAACGTGAAATTCTGCAACAGCTTGCTGGCGGCCTCTCCAACAAACTCATTGCGCGCAAGCTGGATATTACTGAAGGCACGGTCAAGGTCCACGTCAAGCACCTGCTCAAAAAGCTCAACTTGCGTTCACGTGTTGAAGCCGCCGTCTGGGCCGTTCAGGCAGGTATCGATCACTAGCTGGTTCTGTGTGGTTACCTCTAAAGACTCCCAGCGTACTTTTTGTTCTGATCCGCCTTTACCCCCTCTCGATTTTTTGTCTTTAAAATCAATGAACCTTGGCTTTTCAGCGACTACCTCTCAAGAGGTATATCGCTGATTTATAGGTCATTTCCCTTAGTTTCCCAACCCCCTTTGCAAGCGTATCTTGCCTTCTAACTGCCAAACGCAGAAAGGTTTGATGCCAAGGGGAAACCGCCATGCGCAAGATAAATGCCGACATTGAGAAATGGAATGTCGAAGACGCCCAATTCTGGGAACAGGAAGGCAAACACATCGCCAACCGCAACCTATGGATATCCATTCCCAGCCTGCTGATGGGCTTTGCTGTCTGGATGATGTGGGGAATGATTACCACCCAGATGCAGAACCTGGGTTTTTCGTTCACGGTTAACCAGCTATTTTCACTGACGGCGCTTGCCGGTCTAGCAGGTGCCACCCTGCGCATCCCTGCGTCGTTCATGATCCGCATCGCAGGCGGGCGTAACACTATCTTCCTGACTACCGCGCTATTGATGATCCCCGCTGCCGGAACGGGTATCGCCTTGATGAATCCAGGCACGCCGTTCTGGGTATTCCAGGCGTTGGCGCTACTTTCCGGTATCGGCGGCGGTAATTTCGCTTGCTCGATGAGCAACATTTCCACTTTTTATCCCAGCAAACAGCAAGGTTACGCCCTGGGCATGAATGCAGGCCTCGGTAATTTCGGCGTCACTACCATGCAGATTGTGATCCCGCTGGTAATGACCGTCGGCATTTTCGGCGCTATGGCCGGTTCGCCGATGGAATTGCAAAGCGCTAGCGGTACATTGATCGGCCGGATTGAAGCAGGCACCGATACCTGGATCCAGAATGCTGGCTTTATCTGGCTTCTATTTCTAATCCCATTAGCATTCGCCGGTTGGTTCGGCATGAACAATCTTCGCACTATTACGCCCAACCCTGGTTCTTCGCTTGCTGCTTTCAGCAAAATATTAGGCCTCTACGGCGTCGGCATGGTAACTGCCATCGTCGGCATGCTGGCTCTCAGCTGGCTTAATATGTGGATTGCCCTGCCGCTAACCATTGTTCTGACTCTGGTGCTGTTGCGCCTGATTCCTGGCGACATCAAGCCCAATATCCAAAAGCAGTTCGCGATATTTTCCAATAAGCACACTTGGTCAATGACCATCCTCTACATTCTGACCTTCGGCTCTTTTATCGGCTTCTCTGCAGCCCTGCCGCTCTCCATCAACGTTATCTTCGGCAACATGATGGAAGCGACAGCCGATGGCACGCTGATTCGCGTGGCCAACCCAGAGGCGCCCAGCGCTTTAACCTGGGCTTGGATAGGCCCCTTCGTGGGCGCCCTGATCCGTCCGCTGGGCGGATGGATCTCCGACAAAGTGGGTGGCTCCATCGTTACCCAAATAATCTCTGCGATCATGGTGGTCGCCTCTATCGCCACCGGCTACGTGATGATGCAGGCCTATAACGCCACCGATCCCAATCAATTCTTTTGGCTATTCCTGCTGCTCTTCATCGTGTTATTCGCCGCCAGTGGTATCGGCAACGGCTCTACCTTCCGCAGCATCGGGGTTATTTTCGACCAGCAGCAGAAAGGCCCGGTACTTGGCTGGACCTCAGCCGTCGCTGCCTATGGCGCCTTCATCGCCCCGCGGGTAATGGGCGAGCAAATCCAGGCCGGCACACCGGAGCTTGCCATGTACGGCTTTGCGGTCTTCTACGCCATCTGTCTGGTCATCAACTGGTGGTTCTACCTACGCAAAGGTGCCTACGTTAAGAACCCCTAAATAGGGCTTGCGTCTTTACGCCCGGAGCCAAGCTCCGGGTCTTCACCCCCTACCCCAATGCGGGAGGACACCATGAAAATCATGATCGCCTATGACGGTTCGCGAAACGCCAAGCTGGCACTCGCTCAGGTCGTCAATATGTTCCGCTGTAACCAACCCCTGCTGGTACTGGTTGGCGTGGTGGAGAACCCACTCGACGCTACCGATAACAACGAGGCGCTTTTTCAGCAGGAACACGATGAGGTTAAACAACACCTTCAAGAGGGCGTGGCATTCGCCATCGGTGAGGGCTTCCAGGCCGAGCAGCTTCTCGCCGAGGGGGATGCACGCAAGATGCTGCTTCAGGCCACTCGCAAACTCTCGCCAGACCTACTGGTCATTGCCCGCCATAGCCATCAGCCGGACGGCGGCATCATCGCCAAGTCGTTGACTTATTTTGTTGATGAACTCGACTACATGACTTTCGGCAGCGTCAGCTCATTCCTGGCCCGACGCGCCGAGTGTCCCTTGTTGATCCTACCCAGCCCTTAAGCAGCCTCTAACCACATTTGGGACACAGGACGATACGACCATGAAAGTTTCCGCTGTATTCAAGTTTCGCAGCCCTGAAATCCGGGCCTTGCACCTGACCTGGATTGCTTTCTTTATTACCTTCTATGTCTGGTTCAACATGGCGCCGCTTGCATCGAGCATGCTCAAAAGCGTCGACTGGCTGACCCCGGACGATCTCAAGCTATTCGCTATTTGTAACGTCGCCTTGACCATTCCAGCGCGCATTATCGTCGGTATGGCATTGGACCGCTTTGGGCCACGTCGGGTGTTCTCGGTACTCATGGTAAGCATGTCGCTACCGGCGCTGGCATTTGCTTTCGGTAACAGCATGACGCAGCTGCTAGTGGCGCGCCTGGTGTTGAGCTCGATTGGTGCCAGCTTCGTGGTGGGTATACACATGACGGCGCTGTGGTTCAAGCCCAAGGACATCGGCTTCGCCGAAGGCTTTTACGCTGGCTGGGGTAACTTCGGTTCCGCCGTAGCGGCCATGTCGCTGCCGACTATCGCCCTGAGCATGTATGGCGGCCCGGATGGATGGCGCTGGGCCATCGCGCAGAGTGCCCTTGTTATGGCCGCTTACGGTGTTTACTACTGGTTCGCGATCACTGATGGCCCAGATGCCCAGGCCCACCGCAAACCACGTAAGACCGCCGCCATGGAAGTGAGCTCCTGGGGCGATATGATCAAGCTGATCATCTGGACGATCCCGCTGGTCGGCGTACTCGCCATCCTGGTCTGGCGCATCCAGTACATGGGCTATTTATCCATCACCGGGGCGGTCATCGCTTATCTCACCATCGTGGCGATCGTTATTTATCAGATCATACAGATCCTGCGGGTCAACCTGCCGATTCTGCGCAAGGGGGTGCCTGAGGATGACAAGTACTCGTTCAACAGTGTGGCTGCGCTTAACAGTACTTACTTTGCCAACTTCGGCGCTGAACTCGCAGTGGTATCGATGCTGCCCATGTTCTTTGAGGAGACCTGGGGCCTGAATGCCGCTACGGCCGGCCTGATCGCTGCGTCATTCGCGTTCGTCAATCTGGTGGCGCGCCCCATGGGCGGCATGGTTTCCGACCGCATGGGTAACCGGCGCTTTGTGATGCTGTGCTACATGTTTGGGATTAGCGTTGGGTTCTTGCTAATGGCCATGCTCAATTCGAGTTGGCCACTCATTCTGGCCATTGCGGTGACCATCGGCACCTCGATTTTCGTGCAAGGGGCTGAGGGGGCAACCTTCGGTATCATTCCCTCCATCAAGCGCCGCATCACTGGTCAAATCTCGGGCATGGCGGGCGCTTACGGTAATGTTGGCGCGGTGGTTTACCTCACCATCTTTACGTTTGTCACACCGTCGCAGTTCTTCTACATCATCGCGACCGGCGCCTTCATTAGTTGGGTTATCTGCCTAGTGTGGCTCAAGGAGCCAGAAGGCGCTTTCGATGACGAATACTACGTCTCTTCAGTCGATAGAGACATCGAAGAACAGGCTCTTCAGAACGCCAAGCACTGAACGGTCGGAATATCTGTAGCATCACGGCACTTTCGCGTCGATTGGATCCGGACAGTGCCTCTAGATTCAGAAGAGCGCCCCCAGAGCGCCCTTAATCAGGATCCGTGATGTCCTCAATCCAGGTTAAGGCCGCCACAGCAGTCGGAAATCCGGTGGTAGGAATCGCTAACATGGCTACTTGTTTCAGTTCCTCGGCACTCACTCCCTCCTCCAAGGCACGACGCACATGGGAGTGAACGGCCCCTTCGGAGCGTGCCCCTATGGCCAGCGAGAGTTTTATCAAGCGTCGGCTACGTTCATCAAGCGGCCCAGCTTTAGCACAGGCTTTGCCCAAAGCGGCATAAGCTTCCCATATCTCAGGATACTGGTTTGCGACATCTCCAGCTCCAGAAGGCAAATCATGCTTTGTCATAGTGCAATACCTTAACGATAAATTGAAGTTCACAGTATAGAAGTACAGAAACTAAATGCCACACACCACACTTAAGAGCTAAACACAGCAATCGAACCAAGCATTATTAATGAGGACATTCGATGTATATTGGCTATATCCAACGTCTTAAGCTCTGCATTAAGTGGACTTATGCCAACCCGGAAATGGCGTCTCTTCCTGCAAATGACGCAACTCAGGTTGATGAGCTTCAGCGATTTGCGTTACCCGATTCACGCCCTCTTCCAATAAATGCACTTCTATTTGGCGGCGATCCTCACGCCCTTGCCGCCGCACAACCAATGATAGCTGCTCACAGCGATCAACTAGCGCCACCACCCCATGATGTTTTGATTGAAGCCGTTCCGCTAGCTCCCCCACCGTCGCCCAGTCTCTTCCATGGAAACCACGAAGATGTAGCAATAGTTGATACTGCAAGGGCGTCAGCCCATAGCGGCGACAGATATCTTCACTATGGCGAAGAAAGCAACGCAACCGGTAACGAAATTGCGACAGCCGCTCAAAGTCGCTTTTATCAAGTGTCTGAGGGTTATTCATTTTTCCAATTCTCTTTACCACATACTCGGCTATTGCTGACTCGCCAATTTAGAGCGCTTTAAAAAAATACAATATCACACCATGATACAAATAACCATTGAGATTACACCTGCAGGGGGGATCTGAAATGAGAGCACTAACTTTTCTCAAATTACCATTCAACCATCGTGAAGGCTGGAAAGAGCTACAGGCTTCCTCCCCCTCCATTCCTTTACTAGCGTGGCTGGTGGTTTTACCCATGTCGCTCTTGCCGCCAGTAATGCTCTATTATGCGGGCACCCATTACGGCGATGCATTTATGGCAGGCTTTGCTGACCGAGAGTGGCGTTTTATCACGACAATTGTTTTCCTAGCAGAGATATTGAGTTTTTTCGTTATTGGCTGGGTAATCTACGCTGTAGTCAATGGAACTGAAGAGCTATCTATCAGCTATCAAGATGCCTATTTACTTGCCACACTTGCACCACTACCGTTATTCGTCGCTTCATTGGCACTATTGGTACCCAGCTTACTTTTCAACGTAGTGGTTATACTTAGCGGGCTGGGCATCTCTTGCAGCTTGATTTACCACGGCTTACAAGCACTCTGTACCCATCAAGAATTTGATGTTGCTACGATCTCAGCCACTTACACAATCATGGCTGCCAGTGCTCTGGGGTGGGGTATTTTGTTTGCGGTTATCTGGGCTTATTAAGCCATGAATATTAGGCGCACTGGCACCAACCCATTCATCGTCAAGCCCAATGATGACGCGTGAAGCAAACGGTCTAACGTTGAGAAGTGGGTAATGTGTGCGCCAGGCAGGGCGATGAGCAAAATTCACGATCACTGGCGTCTTCCTCTTCGAGCGCTGATAGCACCAGCTCTTTGATTACTGGAAGGTGGGAATCTTCAATTTCACGAGCGGCGGTTAGTAGGGTAACCCGCCCCGCTCGTGCGAATCTCATTAAAGGCAGTAGCTTGTCAGGACATGCCTTCAGCTCACGCCTGTAGCGCTCAAGAAAGAGTGATTGACTGATTTTTTTTCTGTCGATACTGACGGCATAATTGAGATGCAGGCGCTATCTCCGGGTACCACTCATTCAGCGCCAGTAAACTGGGAAACAGCCCGCTAGGACGTACCCGATCAACCAGCACGCGCGTGCCGTCGTGATCCTCTATCGGCGCATATATACGCTTTAACATGATTTCATACGACATCGTTTATATACTGGCAATTGATTGGCAATGTTAATGTTGACTCGCTCGATCTCAGCGAGCGCTCCGGAAGGGGGTTTGATCTTCGATATTACCAACTTTGTCACACCATGCCTCAGTGTTGTCAGTCCAATGCATTACTATTATATCAAAATAGATCGCCGTAAATTTTTATGGTGACGAGTGTGGTCTGTCAGCCGAGTGCTGACGATAAGCTAGACTACAAATAAGCGTCTCTAACCTGTTAAACCGTAGACCCCTATAGCTTTACTGGGCACGAGGTAGGTATCCGCACAGATCAAGAACTCGTCACTATTGAGCTGAGACTATCAGAGCTTGAACAAGAAAAGGCTGCTCTCCTTTCTCGAAAGCAAGAGCTGTATCGCTCTGCAAACCGACATGATTTACCGCTACTCACCCCTGGCCAGAAAGTTGAAGTATACCGAAAACTCTTTCGAGGCAGGCAGGATGTTTATGCGGTTCGCTGGCAGAGTTCCGGCGGTCGTTCCGGCTATGCTGTCGCTTGTGCGAACGAGTGGATGCTGGTCATCTGTCAGAAACCAAGGATCAAGTGCGGAGAATGTCGACACAAAAATTTCAAACCCCTCGATTTTGATGCAGTTTATGACCACCTGTCTGGCAAACATGTGACCGGCCTTTACCCTTTACTGCCGGATAGCTCTTGTTACTTGCTGGCGGCGGATTTTGATAAGGGGGACTGGAAAGCGAATGTTCGTGCACTAGCCCAGGCCTGTCGTGGTGAAGGCGTACCCTATCTTATGGAGGTTTCTCGGTCCGGTGCGGGTGCCCATCTATGGGTTTTCTTTTCAGAAGCTGTTCAAGCTTCATCAGCGAGGAGGTTGGGATTCAAATTGTTGGATAAGGCCATGGAGCTTCATCCAGGCTTATCCTTCGACTCCTATGACCGGCTATTTCCCAACCAAGACACCATGCCTGATGGTGGGTTTGGCAATCTGATTGCCCTGCCGCTTCAACACGAGGCGCGAAGTCGCGGATGCACCGTCTTCGTCGACGACAACTTTGCGCCATACCCGGATCAATGGGCACTGCTCAGTCAGCAACAGACACTTGCATCAGCTCAACTTGAAGAGCTGATCGGCAATGAGGCTAATTCCGGTGTGACTGTAGATACTGTGTTGCCGTGGGAGTCAACGTTACCGGTTGATACAGGGAAGCTTTCTGGATGTCCTGAAAGCATCACGCTCATCCTGACCAGTCACATTTATATAAAGTTATCAGGCATTCCAGGAACATTGGCGACACGAATAAAGCGAATGGCCAGCTTTGCTAATCCTGTATTTTTCAAAACACAGTCGCTTCGTTTCTCGACGCATGGCATCCCTCGCTACATATCATGCGCCCATATTGAGCAAGGTTATCTTTCTATTCCCAGAGGCTGCTTGGATGAGCTTCAAGATCTGCTGCTGAAACAGGGAATCACGGTGGACATTGATGACCGTAGAATATCAGGCCAGTTTTTACCTGGAGTCAGCCTAAAAGCAACGCTGCGTAGCGACCAGGACAAGGCGGTGCAGGCACTTATCCAACACGATACCGGAATACTTCATGCACCGACCGCTTTCGGTAAAACCGTAACGGCTATTGGCGTGATAACCAGGCGGCAAGTCAACACACTGATCCTCACGCACAGTCGTCAGCTACTTGATCAATGGAAGGAGCGACTCGACACCTTCCTTGAGGGTGCGCTCATCGGTGTAATTGGCGGCGGTAAAAAGAAACCTACTGGGCAGGTCGACGTTGCCACTTACCAAAGCTTGATCAATAAGAAAGACAATACAGTCTCGAAGCAGGTCAAGGAGTACGGGCAAGTCATCATCGATGAATGCCATCATATCTCAGCGCCACGTTACGAGATGTTGCTTAATGAGGTCAGCGCCCGATACGTCATTGGTTTGACAGCAACGCCTGATCGTCAGGATGGCCACCAAAAAATCATGTTGATGGTTGCAGGGCCCATTCGTCACAAAGCCCAGGCGCACCACAGTAACCGATTTATTCAACACGTCATTGTTCGAGAGCATCACGAAACGCCACCCACCCACATCTGCCAGCCTAGCGTGCGGCCCCATATCGCATCGGTTTACCATTGGCTTGCCCAGAGCAGCGCCCGAAATGAGGCCATTGTTCAGGATGTTGCAAGCTGTGCGCACAACCAAGCAAATTGCCTTGTGCTGACGGAACGACGAGAACATGCCGAGACCTTGGCGACACTGCTGGATGCTGAATCCATATCGTCAGTTATCTTACGTGGTGGGATGCGCGTCAAAGAGCGCCAGTTGGCAGAAAAAGAGTTGCATAGGGTTCAAGTCATCGTTGCAACTGGGAAATACATTGGAGAAGGCTTTGACTTGCCTCGACTGGACACCCTGTTTTTAGCTCTGCCCATCGCATGGAAAGGAACGCTGTCACAGTATGCAGGCAGACTCCATCGAGACACCGAAGGCAAACTAGAAGTCACTGTCTATGATTACTTGGATACTGGCCTGCCTATGCTTGAGCGAATGTTCCGAAAGCGTGAGAAAGGCTATAAGGCTATGAGGTATAAGTTTATCGCTTCCGGGCAAACCAGATTGCTTTAGCCTTTGAGAGGCAGTCAGTCGTTAAAAGCTCATCAAGTGAACTGAGGCCAAGAATTTCTTCACTTGTCTAGCTGAACCCAGTTTATCTGGTCACTCTCAGGCGGCTACTTCCTTCTCGTCTTCAATCTCCAGTTCGAGATGGAAGTTAGCTGGCCCCGTCAGGTTGACCAAAGCATCGAGACTGAACTTATTAATCTGGCCGTTCAGCAAGTCGTTGAGGCGGGGTTGGGTGATTCCCAGACGATGTGCAGCCTCTTTCTGAGTAATATCCCACTCCCTTACACGGCCAGCAATCCTCGCCATGAGCTCGGAGCGCAGCCGCATGTTCAGCGCCTCTTCAGGAGTGTCCTCGATGGCGTCCCACACACTGTCGTAATACTCGATGGCCATTTTCTAACCTCGCTTGGTGGTTGGGCTCAGGGCAGCTCCTTGTATCGCTGCTTGCCCAAGTCGATGTCTTTTTTGGCGGTCTGCTGGGTTTTCTTCTGGAAGCAGTGGAGCACAAATACCGCGTCGCCCCGGTTGGCCACGTAGAAGACCCGAAAGGCGCCGTTGTGTTCCCGAATGCGGATTTCCATGACACCAGGGCCAACGCTTGGCATTGGGCGGAAATCGTCCGGCTGGCCTCCAGCCTGAATCTTGTCTATCTGAAACCCCGCTTCTCGCTTGGCGTCCAGAGAGAAGTCGCGCAGCCGATCCTTCGAGTCTCCAACGAATGCAACAGGTTTCTTGCGCGCCACACTGGCTCCTTGACTGCCATAAATTTATATCAGTTCAGATATAATAAGCTCATCAATCGAATGCTTCAAGCTGTTTCCACTGTAGCCGTATCACCAATAAGATGCCGTTGACTATTCGCACCTGGGTTGGCGGTTTCAATGACCAAATGCAATATCTGACCCTCCGGTATGCTTTTGCCACGACTCACTGCTATTGCGACCTCTCTACTGAAGACCGAGCCGCCATCATGCAGATGCGGGTTCACTACTAAATCCGAACCGTCGCCCGACAATTGGAACATCCGCCCAGCGCCATCTCACGGGAACTGGCATACCAAACAATCCGTTCTGACAAAACCTATGATGCCAGTCCCGCCGGTTTCAGAGTCCGGCTAACCCGCTGCCGACCTCAGCAGCAGCCTAACGGTCATTTATGCTGTAAATTTTACATTTTATTCTGTGACACTCTTTAGCGTGCGAAATTGACCTTAAATTACCTAAATAGCATTTCAAAAACCGACGAAAACCCTTATATAGCAGCTATTTTTGACAAATAACAACAAATAAAGCAATGCTAAGGAAATCAAATCAATCCGGCTCATAACCCGAAGGTCATCGGTTCAAATCCGGTCCCCGCTACCAATTTTTTGAAAGGCAGATCAGTTTCTTACTGATCTGCCTTTTTTGTATTTGCATGTTAGCCAATTTCTTGTGGCGACATGTGACACCGTGGCATTTTTTCTTTCCCACAAGAATTTCCTACGACGTTTAGGCAACCCACCACCCTTTCCCTCGTTTTTCTATTCCCCCTTGCTCGACCTCAAAACCAAGCAAATCGCTTACCCAACCAGTGCTCCTTTTAACTAGCTTCTCTCGTGCCCACGACCACCCTACTCGCCTCGCAACCGCACGATAAAGCCCCGAAAAAAAGATGACGATTTAGTGTCATAAGAATGGCAAAAACAAGTCAATTATAGCCAAGCTATTGATATACGGTTGGTCGAGTGTGTCCGCTTTGAGCGAATTTGCTCTTGATCCGTCAAAAATATCATCAAAATGACATTGTCTAGACAACTGGTGTTCATCTCCTTCTACCAGAATGGCGCTATCCCTAAAGGAGAAGCGTCATGTCTATTCCTACTATTAACGCTGAAGGCTTAAACAAGTCGTTTGGACACCGTCAGGTGCTAAACGACGTCAGCTTTCGCGTTGCAAAAGGCGAGATGGTTGCGCTGATTGGGCCCTCAGGCTCAGGCAAGTCCACGTTACTACGCCATTTGGTCGGTCTGACCTGCGGAAACCGTCATCAGGGTGGCCATGTGTCGCTGATGGGTCGTGAAGTGCAGGCGAGCGGGCGTTTGCGCAGAGCCGCTCGCATCGAGCGCTGCCGCACCGGTTATATCTTTCAGCAGTTCAACTTGGTAGGACGTCTCAGCGTACTGACCAATGTGCTGGTTGGGCAGTTAGGCAGCATGTCGCGGCTAAGAGCTCTCTGTGGCCGCTTTACCGATCAGGAGCGCCAGCGTGCGCGCGCTTGCTTAGCGCGAGTAGGGCTGGAAGAGCTCATGCATCAGCGTGCCAATACGCTGTCGGGCGGACAAATGCAGCGGGTCGCCATTGCCCGAGTACTCATGCAGGACGCAGAACTGATTTTAGCGGATGAACCCATTGCTTCTCTCGACCCGCGTAGTGCCCGCGAGGTCATGGAAATTCTCAGCCGTATCCACGCTGAAGATGGCCGCACTGTCGTCGTCACCCTGCACCAGGTCGATGTAGCGCGTCGCTACTGTCACCGTGCCGTTGCGCTCAAGGATGGCCGCTTGTACTTCGATGGCCCAATTAACGAACTCACCGATGAACGCCTACAAGCGCTTTACGAAAATGCCGATCTTGATGAGCTCCGCGCAAGCGAAGCCTCAAACGGCGAAGCGCTGCCCAGTGATCGCAGAAATAGAACGCCACACACCGTCGTCACGCCCGTGCTGGGTTGATACCCGTGCCGGTCACGTATGAAACCTGCCATTGATAACCCTATTAATCTGGAGAGACACCCATGACGTTTACATATCGCCGTTTGGTTCTACCGTTGATTGCGGGAATTGGCCTGGTGGCTAGCGCCCAGCTTTATGCCGCCGAAACGCTTAAGTTTGGCATTATCTCTACCGAATCCAGCCAGAACCAGCAACCTATGTGGCAGCCGTTTCTGGATGATATGTCACAGAGCCTTGGGGTAGAAGTTGAGCCCTTCTTTGCGACCGATTACGCCGCGGTGATTCAGGCAATGCGCTTCGATCAGATCGATCTCGCCTGGTACGGCAACAAATCGGCGATGGAAGCCGTCGATCGTGCGGGTGGCGAGGTGTTTGCCCAGACGATCCCTGAGAGTGGTGAGCCAGGGTATTGGAGCTTGATGATTGTGCATGAGGATAGCGACCTGCACAGCATCGAAGACGTATTGGCTAACGCATCTGATCTCGTCTTTGGTAACGGCGATCCCAATTCAACGTCTGGTTACTTGGTGCCCGGTTACTACGTGTTTGCCCAGAATGACGTGGATGCTTCTTCTGCCTTTAAGCGCACCTTGAACTCTAACCATGAAACGAACGCGCTTTCGGTCGCCAACCGCCAGGTCGATGTGGCGACCTTCAATACAGAGAGTATGGCGCGCCTGGAGATCACCGCACCTGATAAAGCGGAACAACTTCGCGTGGTGTGGAAATCTCCGCTGATCCCTTCTGATCCCCTCGTATGGCGCAGCAACCTGCCCGAAGAGACCAAAGAGAACTTGCGCGACTTCTTCTTCAATTACGGCGAAAGCGAAGAACAGAAGGAGATTTTAGCCCCGCTGCAGTGGAGTAATTTTGCTCCTTCCAGCAACGATAGCCTCTTACCGGTTCGTCAACTTGCGTTGTTTAGTCAGCGTGCTGATATCGCCAATGACCAGAGTCTCTCTGACGCTGATCGTGAAGCGCAGCTAGCGGCGTTAGATGAACAGCTGGATGCGCTCAATCAACGCCTCAAGGAAATGGAAGAGGCTGAATCCGACGCCCCCTCTGTGGCCAACGCCGAATAACGCTCAAGCACCTAATTGATTATCCACGGCGGGGGATCGCTGGCCGATCCCCCAGCCCGGAGAGACCATGAATACTCACGCTTCTCAAATGACCGCACCGCTGCAGCATCGACGCAGCTGGTTTTCGCTAATCGCCTGGGGTGTGTTGCTGGGTGTGTTGGCATGGTCCTGGCAGGGTGCCGAAATGCGCCCCAGCTTGCTGGTGACGAATGCTGACAACATGGCCACGTTGGCTGGGGATTTCTTTCCTCCTGCGTTTGGCAATCTGGGGCATTACATCAACCAGATGCTGGTGACGATCCAAATCGCCATTTGGGGCACATTGCTGGCCATCATTGTCGCGGTTCCCTGCAGCCTGCTCTCTTCCGAAAACTTGGTGCCTTGGTGGGTTTACCAACCGATGCGTCGTCTCATGGACGCGTGCCGTGCCATCAATGAACTGGTCTTTGCCATGCTGTTCGTGGTGGCCGTAGGGCTGGGGCCTTTTGCCGGCACGATGGCTCTGTTTGTACACACAACGGGGGTACTGGCGAAGCTGTTTTCAGAGGCAGTGGAAGCCAGCGATGCAGGCCCAATGGAAGGCATTCGCGTGACCGGAGCAGGTCGTATTGAGGAGATCACGTTTGGACTGATCCCCCAGGTACTGCCGCTATGGATATCGGTCAGCCTTTACCGCTTCGAGTCGAATATTCGCTCTGCCACCGTACTCGGCATGGTGGGTGGTGGCGGCATTGGGGTGGCGCTGTGGGAAACCATGCGCGGATTTCAGTTCGCTGAAACCGCCACCATCATGCTGGTCATCATCGTCGCCGTCACGTTGCTTGATGTGGCCTCCCAGCGTTTACGCAAGCGCTTCATTTAGCTTGGCAACCCAGCGTCTATTTGGCAGGAGTATAAATGTCTAGACAACTAATACAGCACCACCGCCAGGAAGCGAGCGAGCCGCGCTATCGCCAATTGGCCACGATTCTGGCCCAGGAAATCCGTAACAACCATAGCGCCGGTGACCAGCTACCCAGCGAACAGGCATTGGCCAAACGCTTTGAGGTAAATCGCCATACGGTTCGCCGTGCGCTGGATGAACTGGTCGCGGCCGGCATGGTGACACGCCATCAAGGGTGGGGCACGCAAGTGGTAGACCGGCGATTGGACTACATGGTGAGCGCCGGTAGCAAGGTCACCCACAACTTAGCGGAATTGGGGCTTAACACCGAAACACGCTGTTTGGATCAAGGGCTTTTACGGCCGCCAGAAGCGATCGCTCAGCGCTTTGAACTGGCGGAGGGTGAGTGTCTGTTATGCGTGGATACGCTGCGGCTTGTGGATGGTGCGCCGCTGCTTCATTTGCGTCATTGGTTCGATGCCACACGCGTACCCGACTGGTGTGAGCGTTATCGCGGTGGCTCTACCCGCGCAGTGCTTGACCAGCACTATGGCCTGCGACTCTCCCGCGCCCAAGTTCGCTTGGATGCCGCCCAGGCGGATCGCGACGATAGCCGCTTACTGCAGTGCCCACAGCTTGCGCCGCTACTGATTCTGACCAGCGACAACGTCGATGAATCACGGCGCTTGGTGGAAATTTCCGTCAGTCGCGCCCGGGCCGACCGTGTCGCCTACCACTTTGATTTTCCGAATGAGCGCTAATTCAGGGTCGGCCTTCACCGATCTGACAACGACGAGGAACAATGATGACTCCTGAACAGCGTCACCGCATTCTCGCGCTGACACCTTTAGAGCGCCTTAATGAAGGCTGGATGAAGCTCGGCATCAAAGCGACTCATCGCTGCGTACGCGGGCCTGAAACCGGGATGGTTATGGTGCGTGGCCGTATAGGCGGGACGGGCAATGCTTTTAACCTGGGCGAGATGACCATGACCCGTGTCAGCGTGGTGCTCGATGAAAATGCGCCCGATGACGGCGATATCGGCCACGGGTGGGTCGCGGGGCGGAGCCGTGAACACGCGGAATTAGTCGCCTTGATCAACGCTTGCGCACACAAAGCGCATTGGGCGCGACGTATCGATGCGGAGCTGATTGAACCACTGACCCAGGCGCTAGCGGACGAACGCGCTGAGCGCTCCCAGCTTGCTGCAGCAACGCGGGTCGATTTCTTCACAATGGTGCGAGGGGAGTAGATATGCACGACATCACCATGGAGCTCTCGTCGTCGGAACAGTCACCTCATGTGCCCAAGCCGCATCAATGGCCAGCATTGAAGGAAGCGGTTCACCACAGCCAGCAGCTGTTCCGACAAGTATTAAGCAGTATGGCCGAACCCGGCACCTTTGCTGAGGTGAACCTGGCACCGCTACCGCAAGACGTTGCGATGTCGCCCGCTGCCTGGGCAGTGCTACTGGTGCTGTGTGACCTGGATACACGGGTATGGATTGCTGACGAGCTAAACCGTGATGGTTTAGCCGAGGCGATCGCTTTCCATACCGGGGCACGCATTGTGAGCCGCGCAGATGAGGCTGATTTTGCGCTTGTGGTGCCCTCCACCTGTCAGGCAATGCCGCGCTTTTCTGAAGGCAGCGATACCTACCCTGACCGGAGTACCACACTCATCGTGGTGCTGGAGTCCTTGGCGGAAGCGCGTAGTGATGCCAGCCAGCGCGGTAATACATGTTGGCAGTTAAGCGGCCCCGGCATTTTAAACCAGCGAGTGCTTGAGCTCGATGACACGGCTGAGGCGCTAATGCAACGGCTAGCGCTCAACCGCGCAAGCTTTCCACTGGGTCTCGACACGATTCTCACCTCGGGATCTTCCCTAACGGCCATTCCCCGTAGCACGCGTATCCAGAAGCCGTTGGAGGGCGCATCACCCACTTCCCTTACTCATCCAGCCAAGGAGCGCGTCTGATGTACGTTGCCGTTAAAGGAGGCGAGCAGGCCATTGCGAACGCCCACCGCTGGATGGCGGATCGCCGTCGAGGCGACCGACACCAGCCTGAACTGCAGACCGAACAGATTCGTGACCAGTTGGGGCTCGCGGTGGATCGCGTCATGGCAGAGGCCTCACTGATGGACGTTGAGCTTGCCGCGTTGGCGTTGAAGCAAGCCAGCGGTGACCTAACCGAAGCAGTGTTTCTGCTGCGTGCCTATCGAACCACGTTACCCCGGCTCGCCGACAGCGTGCCGCTCAAAACAGAGGCCATGCATGTCGAGCGGCGTATCAGTGCCGCCTTCAAGGATGTGCCTGGCGGGCAGGTACTGGGCCCAACCTACGACTACACCCATCGACTGCTGGATTTCATGCTGCTTGCCGAAGGGGAGATTCCTGATCCGGAAAGAGCCCAGGCAGGGCTTGAGGCTTGCCCCCAGATCCTGGATTCGCTCGATGCCGAAGGATTGATTGAAAAAGAGCGGGACGATGGCACCGAGCCGTATGACATCACTCGGGATCCCCCGGATTTCCCCGTCGACCGAGCCACGCGTTTACAAATGCTAGCGCGAGGCGATGAGGGTTACTTGCTGGCGCTGGGCTACTCGACTCAGCGTGGCTATGGCCGTAACCACCCCTTCGCTGGCGAGATTCGTCAGGGCACCGTCGAAGTGGAAATCGAAGTGGAAGGCTTCGATGCTCCTCTGTGTATCGGTGAGGTCATGATCAGTGAATGCCAGATGATCAACCAGTTCGGCGGCAGCCGCGAAAAGTCGCCGCAGTTTACCCGCGGCTACGGTTTGGCCTTTGGTCGCAATGAACGCAAAACCATGGCAATGGCGTTGATCGACCGCTCCTTACGCGCTGAAGAGCTTGGCGAACCGGTACAAGGGCCCGCCCAGCAAGCCGAGTTCGTGCTTGCCCATGCCGATAACGTCGAGGCCTCGGGCTTTGTGTCTCACTTGAAGTTACCGCACTACGTCGATTTTCAGTCGGAGCTAGAGCTGTTGCGCCGCCTACGCCGGGAGCACGACCTCCGCGAACCCTCAGAGCAGGAGCGCCCCGTATGACTCCCCGCGTTGATGACCAAGGCGGTCTAGCTTACAGCGGCTATAACTTTGCCTACTTGGACGAACAGACCAAACGTATGATTCGCCGCGCACTGCTAAAGGCTGTGGCGATTCCCGGCTATCAGGTGCCTTTCGGTGGTCGCGAAATGCCGATGCCCTATGGTTGGGGTACCGGTGGGATGCAGCTTACCGCCAGCATCCTGGGTGCTGACGATGTACTTAAAGTGATCGATCAAGGCGCGGATGACACGACTAATGCCGTCAGCATTCGCACATTTTTCGAGCGTGTGGCGGGGGTTGAAACCACCACCCGTACAGAGGCAGCAAGCGTTATCCAGACGCGTCATAGGATTCCAGAACGTCCCCTTTCTCGACACCAGATCCTGGTGTTCCAGGTGCCCATTCCTGAGCCGTTGAGATTTATCGAACCGAGCGAAGAGGAAACTCGGGTGATGCACGCTCTCGAAGAGTACGGCGTGATGCACGTGAAGCTCTACGAAGATATTGCTCGCCATGGTCATATTGCCACTACCTATGCCTATCCGGTCAAGGTGGATGAACGCTATGTGATGGATCCCTCGCCCATTCCCAAGTTCGACAACCCCAAACTCGATATGAATGAGGCGCTTATGCTGTTTGGCGCTGGGCGTGAGAAGCGCCTTTACGCGATTCCTCCCTACACCCAGGTCAAGAGTCTCGATTTCGAGGATCACCCGTTCGAGATCCAGTCGTGGGATGAGGCATGCGCCCTATGTGGAGCGTCGGACAGCTACCTAGATGAGGTCATTACCGATGACCAAGGCGGGCGAATGTTCGTCTGCTCAGACACGGATTACTGCCAGCAATGTCGCGGGGAGATGGCATGAAACGTCCACAGCTAATACGCCCGGCACTGCTTGAAGCACGCAATATCACTCGTCTATACGGCCCCAAGCAGGGGTGCGAAGAGATTGACTTCACACTGCACCAGGGTGAAGTGCTCGGTATTGTCGGTGAGTCTGGCTCGGGCAAATCGACTTTGCTACGAGTGCTTTCAGGGCTTGAAAAACCGGACAACGGTCAGGTGATTTATCACCGTTCTGAACCCTCTTTTTCAGAGCTTACGGGCACAGAGCCTACTAGCCCAGAGCCAGCTCACACCGGGCTAGGCGGGGCCGAAGGCGCACTTGATCTCTACGCCATTAGCGAGGCGCGCCGCCGCGCGCTACTGCGTATGGAGTGGGGACTAGTGCATCAAAATCCCCGCGATGGTCTGCGTCTTGGTGTCTCCGCCGGGGCCAATGTCAGCGAACGTCTGATGGCGTTGGGGCAGCGTCACTATGGCAATTTACGCGCCGCAAGCCAGGACTGGATGGGCCGCGTGGAACTGGACCCACGACGTATCGATGATGCGCCGCGTACCTTCTCTGGCGGTATGCAGCAGCGCTTGCAGATTGCCCGCACCTTGGTGACCGAGCCTCGCTTAGTGTTCATGGATGAGCCCACCGGCGGGCTCGACGTGTCGGTGCAAGCGCGTCTGCTCGACATGCTCCGCACCTTGACCCGGCAGCTTGGATTATCGGTGATCCTGGTGACACATGATTTAGCCGTTGCCCGTCTGCTGGCCCACCGACTGATGGTCATGCGGCAAGGTCGGGTCGTGGAGGCCGGTCTGACCGACCAGATTCTCGATGACCCGCAGCACGACTATACCCAACTACTCGTCTCATCGGTGTTAACACCATGAGCCGCACTGATGTTCAGGATCTCATGTTCAGGAGCCTGCTATGACGGCGATAAGGCAACCTTTTCTGAGCGCGTCGGCGCTCGACAAGTCCTTCGTGCTACACGCACAGAGTGGCCAGCAGTTAGATGTGATGCGCGGTCTCGAGCTGAGTCTGATGCCCGGTGAATGTCTTGTGCTGGCCGGACGTAGTGGTATCGGTAAAAGCACGCTGCTCAAAATGGTGAATGGCAACTATCGCATTTCCGCAGGTCGGTTGACGCTGCACTTTGATGACGGAGAGCTGGAGCTCTCCGACCTGCCCGCCCAGGCCTGGCACGTGCTTCGGCGCGATGTGATCGGCTACGTCAGTCAGTTTCTACGCGTGGTGCCCAGGGTCTCTGCGCGGCAGGTGGTGATGGAGCCACTGCTATCGCAAGGCGTTGCGCTGGACGAAGCGTGTTGCCGAGCCGAGGCACTGCTGGCAAGGCTCAACCTGCCTAAGCGGCTATGGGATCTAGCGCCGGGAACGTTCTCCGGTGGCGAACAGCAGCGTGTAAATATCGCTCGAGGCTTTATCGCCGAACATCCGTTGCTGTTGTTGGATGAGCCTACCGCCTCGCTGGATAGCGCCAATCGCGATGTGGTGGTTGAACTCATTCAGGAGGCCAAAGCACGCGGTACGGCGATGCTGGGAATTTTCCATGATGAGGATGTGCGCGAACGTGTCGCTGACCGCCAACTGCCGCTGGAAGCGCATATGTTGAGAGCGGGTGATGCCTCAACCGCCGTGAACAATGATACCCAGGAGTCGCCACGATGAGAGCGAATGAACAGGTTCTGACCAACGCCCGCTTAGTGCTTGATAACGATATCGTCCGTGGCAGCTTGGTGATTCAGGCAGGGCGCATCAAGGCGATCGACCAAGGGGCTACCGCGCTACCCAATGCTATCGACTGCGAAGGCGACTTGCTAATCCCAGGGCTGATAGAACTGCATACCGATAACATGGAGAAGTATTTTCAGCCGCGGCCCAAGGTGTCTTGGCCATCACGCTCCGCTGCCTTGGCTCACGATGCCCAAATGGCAGCAAGCGGTATCACCACGGTGTTTGATGCTGTCTCCATCGGCGATGTGGATGACCAGAGCATGCGCCAAGAGGCGCTATATCAAATGGTGGAAGCGCTAGCTGACATCAACCGCAGCGGTATCGCGCGGGTGGACCACCGTTTGCATCTACGCTGTGAAGTTTGCCACCCGGATACGCTGGCACGCTTTCAATCCCTTGCGGACACACCCGAGCTTGGGTTGGTATCGTTGATGGACCACTCGCCGGGGCAGCGCCAGTTCGCCAGCCTCGACGCCTACCGGGTGTACTACAAGGGCAAACACGGCTTTGATGACGCCAGCCTGGATGCATTCATCGAGCGTCAGCAAGGCTTTAGTGCTCAATACTCAAGTGCCTACCGCAAAGCGATTGCTCAGGCCTGCCATGAGCGTGGTCTAGCGCTCGCCAGTCATGACGACGCCACGATTGAGCACGTGGCCGAAAGCCTTGAGTACGGCACGCAAGTGGCGGAATTCCCTACAACGTTAGAGGCCGCTCATGCTTCTCACCACCACGGCATGGCCGTGATGATGGGCGCGCCTAATGTGGTACGTGGAGGTTCTCATTCGGGCAACATTGCTGCCAGCGAACTGGTGCGGCTCGGTGTGCTCGACATTCTTTCCTCGGACTACTACCCCGCTGCGCTGCTCGATTCGGTCTTCCTGATCAGCAAGATGGAGGATGGCTATGACTTACCTCGTGCCGTCGCCTCTGCCTCACGAAAACCTGCCGAAGCGGTGGGCTTGAATGACCGTGGGCGCATTGCCGAAGGGTTGCGTGCCGACCTGATTCGTGTGCGTGAAGTCGATAACCATCCTCTGGTTCAGAGAGTGTGGTGTGCCGGTAAGCAGGTGTACTAATGGGCCGCTTGATCTACCTGATGGGGGCCAGTGGCGTCGGTAAAGATTGCCTGCTGCAGGCAGCCCGCCGTGCGCATCCGGAATGGCTGGTAGCCCACCGCTATCTGACCCGGGAAAGTAGTGCCACCGAGGATTGTGTCGCGCTCAGCGATGCTGAGTTCTCGGTGCGCAGTGAGTTGGGCATGCTATGCCTGGCATGGCAGGCCCATGGGCTTAAGTACGGCGTTGGCGTAGAGGTCGAAGCGTGGCTCAGCAGGGGCACGACGGTGCTGCTCAACGGTAGCCGTCGGGCGTTGCCGATGGCGCTTGAACGCTTCGGTGATGCACTGGTGCCCGTGGTGATCACTGCGCCCCCGGATGTTTTGCGCCGTCGGCTTATTGCGCGTGGAAGAGAGTCGATCAACGAAATTGAGCATCGGCTTAAGCGCCATCAGGAAATGGAGCGTGAGTTGATGGATGCTTTTCCTGGCGTTGCCCGAGTCAACAATGGAGGACGCCTTGCGGACAGCCTTACGGAACTGGCAGCGGTGATCAAGGGATGTTCTGCTCAGGCTTGATTGCCTGTGACTTCATGGCAGGAGAGCTATTGATGGAGTTTCGCTTTACAGGTACCGGCGACAGTGCTCAGGTGCCACGCTTTGGATGCGGCTGCGCGGCCTGTACGCGGGCCAGAGTCTTCACTAGCCTACAGCGCGGCCCCTGTTCAGCAGAGGTTCGGGTCGATGGCAAGCGTTACTTGCTCGACGCCGGACGCATGGACTTGGCCCTTAGTTGCGAGATTGAGCGGCCTGCGGCTTTTCTAATTACGCATTATCATGCCGACCACGTTCAGGGGCTTTTCCATTTGCGCTGGGGCAGTGGAGAATCCATCCCGGTTTATGGCCCCAAAGACCCCCACGGCTGCGCCGATTTGCATCGCAATCCTGGAGTATTGGATTTTCAACCTGGGCTTAAACCATTCAAGCCTATCAAGCTCGATAGCCTGACAGTAACACCGGTGCCGCTTAAGCACTCAAAGCCAACGTTAGGCTACTGTCTTGATGATGGCGGGACAAGGCTTGCCTATCTCACCGACACTTTCGGTCTGCCGGTAGAAACAGAGCGCTTCCTCAACAGTTGGCAACCCGACGTGGTAGTGCTGGATGCGTGCCATCCAGCGTCCTACCTAACACCGCGAAATCACAACACCATCACCCAGGCGTTGGATATCATCACTCGACTGAATCCCCCTCGGGCTTATCTCACTCATATCAGTCACGACTTGGATGCCGAGTGCCTGGTAAAACCTCCGGATCTACCACTCAAAGTGCGCATCGCCAAAGATGGCGACACTCTGGCAGATTGGTCAAGAACACACTGAAAAATTAATAACGCACGGGATGCCTAAGAAGAGCATTAAGGCTGGCACTTTAGTGCTCTCGTTAATTGCCTTGCTCAATAATGCCTTGGAGTGCGTTGGGGTTTGGCTTACCTCAGGCACTCCTTCTTAAAGTCATCTTGCGGCCTATGATCAATTCTTATCGCTAACGAGGCATCTTCTGGCGAGTTGCTGGGTAATATAAATGACAGCGCCGCCACCAGCCTACGTTCCACCAGCGCTTTACAACGTCATCTGTTGAAGCAACTTGTTACCCATCGTCGACCTAGCTGGGATCGCCACCTCAAGCCTGCACATCTGCACAGCCACCCCAAAGCGCAAATAAGAAAGTCTCACATGCGCTTTGCGCTTTATTTCCCTTCACTTCCTTGAATCCCTGGGCGGCTGCCTGCATATCATGAAGTAACCTTTTTCATGCGATGCAGAGTTTACCCATGTCGATTATTGATCCCCGTACCGGCAACCCGATGACTGCCGACCCTGTCGCGAGCAATAATGCGCCCACCAGTGGCGAGCGCCCTAGCGTGACTCGCGAAGAGGTCATCATTGAGCTCAACGCAGGCAACATTCAGCAGGTACTGGAAGCCTCTATGCAGGTGCCGGTGCTGATGGACTGCTGGGCTCCTTGGTGCGAGCCGTGCAAGAACCTGATGCCGGTGCTTGAGAAACTGGCGGTGGAGTACGCCGGTGCCTTCTTGCTGGCAATGCTGGATGTGGAAGCCAATCCAGAGATCGCTGGGCAATTGGGCGTGCGCTCGGTGCCTGACGTGAAGCTCATTAGCCAAGGCGGCTTAGTAGACAGCTTCCAAGGGGCACTGCCTGAAAAAGAAGTGCGCGAGTGGTTGAACCGCTACTTCCCTGCCCCCGGCGACGCACCGCCCAGCCCCGAAGAGCAGGCGGAAGAAGCCTTGAGCGCTGGCGATGCCGCAGGCGCGCGGGAGATTTACCAAACGCTGATTGGCCAATACCCGGAACATTACGCCTACCAAATTGGCCTTGCCAAAGCGCTGGTGGCGGAAGGGCGTGGTGAAGAAGCCCGTAGCGTGCTGGATAACCTGCCGCCAGAGGAGCGCGATGCAGCACCCGCCCGTGGCGTTCGCGCCAGCATCGAGTTCAGCGAACAGGCACTCTCAACAGAAGAGATCGCCGCGCTGGGTGATCGCACTGACAGCGAAGCGCAGTACCAGCGGGCGCTACGCCAAGTGGCCGATGGCCAGTACGATGCAGGCCTGGAAGCTCTGCTGGCGCTGATGAAGCAGGACCGCGCCTATAACGACGACGCGGCCCGCAAAACGCTGCTACAGGTCTTTGACGCGCTGGGAGCCGACCACCCTCTAACGGTCACCTACCGCCGCAAGCTGTTCGCCCTGCTCTATTGATAGCGCCTGACGAAGGCAACGTTACGCTTTTAACAGCGTATCCATCCGTGATAACGCCGCTTCCAATTGGGAAGCGGTGGTTCCAAAGTTAAGCCGTACAAACCCTGGGCAGCCAAAAGCCGCGCCGTCTGACAACGCCACACCCGCCTGCTCCAACAGCGTTTGTGCGGGAGAGGCCCCCAGGCCCGTTTCACGCATATCTAGCCACGCTAAATAAGTCGATTCTGGCGCACTCAGCGACACCCCAGGCCACGTTGCCACACGTGCTTCTAACGCTGCTCGATGGCTGCGTAGAACGTCCAGCAGTGCTTGTCGCCAAGGCTCGCCCTCTTGATACGCTGCCTCGGCGGCCACCAAGCCCAGCACATTTCCATCCGGTAGAAACCCTTTTGTGGCCGTGGCAAAGCGCTTTCGTAGCGTGGCGTCGGGAATGACCGCGCAGGCGCTGGTTAACCCGGCCACGTTGAATGTTTTTGAGGGCGCCCATAGAGTAATCGTGCGTTTGGCAAGCTTAGGGAACAGCGCCGCCAGGGGGCGATGGCGTGCTCCTTCATCCAGCAGCAAATCACAGTGCAGCTCATCGGAGACTACCCATAAATCATGGCGCTCGACCAAGGCGGCTAACTGCTCAAGCTCGCTCAGCATCCATACGCGCCCGGTCGGGTTATGAGGGTGGCACCAGAGCAGTAGCCGGGTTTGCGGGGTAATGGCCGCTTCCAGCGCTGCGATATCCAGCTGCCAAGGCTCGCCAGGGGCGGCTGGCTCCGCTAACATCGCCTGTTGCGCTAGCCGCCCAGTGCGTTCAGCCACGGCCAGGAAGGGCGGGTAAATAGGTGCAATGGTCAGCACGCCCTCCCCTGGCTGGGTCAATGCCATGGCAGCAAAGTGCAGCGCGGGCACTACACCAGGTAGCCACTGCTGCCATTCGGGCTCAATGGTCCACGCATAGTGGTGAGCGCTCCACTGGCAAAGGGCCGCGGTGAGCGTGGCGGGCACTTCGCCATAGCCGTAAACGCCGTGGGCCACCCGCCGTTGGAGCGCGTCGATTACCGCAGGCGGCGAATGAAAGTCCATATCGGCGACCCATAGCGGCAGCACATCCTGCGCATAGCGGTGCCATTTCTGCGAGGCGTAATTTCCTTCGGGAGCGCGTCGCTCGACGGGCGTGGCAAAATCGAACGCCATAACAAATCTCACTTATTTCCACGGGAGTAAACACTGAGCATGCCGCAAGATGACTTTTATACCAAGATGCGCGCTGGCCTATCGGCGCTGTTGCGGCAGTGGCGCTCGCTGGGGCAGGCAGATGCCGACCAGCTGGCACTCATCCTGGCAGAAACCGCTAGGGTCGCTAAACTAGGCACCCCCGATGCTACGCCAAGTGGCGCCACGCTAGAGCAGTGGAGCCAAGACCAGCAGGGCGAGATACCGCTGTGGGCGCCACGCACGGCGGTGTTTCTGCTCAACCAGATGCCCGCTCGGCCCACCCCGCAAAGCGATGAAGAAGCCTGCGCCTGGGCGTACTGCTGGCTGCGTAACCGCTCGTTTGATTCGCTGGATGCAGCCCGCGCCGCCCTGCCTGCCCACTTAGCCGAACCGCTGGACGAGGCTCTGGCAGCTGCCTGGAGCGACCAACAGGGGCTGAGGCTGGTATAGCTTAGCGCCGTTTGCGCCCCGGTGATTTCGGTTTAAAGCCCGCAGGCTTGGTGGCAAGCCAATCGACAAAAGCGCGAATATCGGCATCGTTCATCAACGCTTCCAAACTAGCCAAGCGGTCGGCCAGTTCGCGCTCGCTGTAGAGACGGAGAATGTGCTTATGGCAGGGATGACACAGCCACACAATGGCCGTTAGCCGCTCTTCACGGCTATGGCGCTTTTGATAACGCGGCTTGTTATGCAGCGTCCTTGGAATGAGATGGTGCTTGGTGAGCGGCGATGCACGCTGGCACAGTTCGCAGCCACTGGGTTTAGGCGGCGGAGAGAGCACGTGGGTGCCGGAATCCGGTGAAAGGGGCACGGTAAACAGCCTCGCACGCTAGCAACGTCTTAACGGTTAATAACACCTAATGTGCTAAAAATCAGCGACATAATAATAGCAACCACATAATAAACGTAAGGAAAACGCCGCATGGTAGAAGTACCACTCACTTGGCAGTTAGCAAAGCTGGGGCTCTCCGTCAGCATGGTTTTGGGCTTAAGCGCTATCGCTGTCCGTGCAAGCCCACGCATTGCAGGGCTACTCTCAGGTTATCCTTTAGGCACCGCACTAGCGCTGTTTTTTATCGGTTTAGAGATCTCGCCCACCTTCGCTACCCAGAGCGCCGTGCATACGCTGGCCGGGTTTACCGCGACAATGGCATTGGGGGCAGGTTATGTGGTCACAGGCCGCCAGCCTGGCATCAAGGGCGTTATTAGCGGTGTGCTGGGAGGCTTTGCCGCGTGGCTGGTCATGAGTACCCTGCTCGCGCAGTTCAGCTTCACCCGCTTCAGCGGCACGCTGGTGACGCTTTGTGCCATTGGCGTCTTCAGTTGGCTGTTCCGCTCCATTCCCGATGTGAAGAGTACCGCGAGCAGCGCCTTTTCTTGGCCCGCGCTAGCGGCACGCGCGGGGCTTGCCACTGTTATTATTTTTGCTATCACCCGTATCGCCCACTGGCTCCCCCCAGAGTGGGCAGGCACGCTGGCTGCATTTCCCGTCACCATGCTGCCATTTTTGCTGATCCTGCACGTGGGGCATGGGTATGCCCCCGTCGCCACAGTCATTAAGCATTATCCCATGGGCCTTGGCTCGCTGCTGAGCTATACCCTATGCGTTTCGTACACTTACAGCACGCTGGGGCTTTTCTGGGGAACGCTGGCAGGATTTCTCGCCGCGACCCTATGGCTGCTTGGCTGGATGCAGTTCACTGCTTGGCAACAGCGCCGTAACGCTTGACCAAGCGCTCGCTTGGGTTAATTCTGGGAGGGTTCTTACCTCCCTCGTTCCCTCTAATAATAAGGATAGCGCTATGTTCACTCGCACCATTGAGCCCGCTTTTTACGATACGGATGCCCTCGGCCATATTAATAACACGCGGCTCCCCGCTTGGTTTGAGCTGGCACGCAACGACCTGTTCAAACTGTTTACGCCCGACCTGAACCCTAAACAGTGGCGATTAATCATGGCGCGCATGGAAGTGGATTACCGCGCTGAACTGTTTTACGGCCATGACATCGAAATCCGTACCTATCTAACCCGTTTGGGCAACAGCTCGTTTACCGTCACCCAGGAAGCGCGGCAGCATGGTACGCTGACCAACTTAGGGCATACGGTAATGGTGCAGTACGACCATCAAGAGAAGCGCGCCGTTCCTATTGAGGGTGAGCTGCGCGAGGCGCTGACAGCACATTTGGATACCGCGCCCGCCTCCGCTTAATTCCCCCTGCCATGTATGGTGGGGCCTTCCAGGAGTCACCATGGCTATTCGCTATAATCTCTGGATTGATCCTGACAACACGGCGCAGCATCGCGCCGTGGAAGCCGACCTTGAACGCTACTTCATGGAGCGCTTCGCTGATTACCCGCATATCCGCTTGTTCGGCGCAGACCCCTACGATTATGATGCCCCATTCAATCGACTTTACGACGTGCTAATGGCCCGCGCAGCTGAGTATTGCGAGGAGAAATGGCGCTATGTCGCTTCTCCAGAGCAGCTTAACCGCTGCTTTTTCCGTGCCGTTGGCCGCTCAAATAAATTTGTTCAAGACGACCGAAAGTGAGAGTTCTACGCAATGGTAATTCGTACCGACCAAGCACCCGACGAGCGCCAGCTGGCGATTATTACCCAACAGCTCGGGCGAGCGCCTCGCGGTATCGAAGCCGTTGCAGCCACGGATACACAGGGCACCCCTTTAGTGCTGCGCATGTCGCCGATTGTGGATGGCAAGCCTTTCCCCACGCTTTACTGGCTCTGCTCCGACCTGCTTAAAATCGAGATTTCGCGCATTGAAGCCGTCGGCGTGATCAAGTCGCTAGAACAGCGTCTGCAGGACGAACCTGACTTCTTAGCCGCTTACCAACAGAGCCATCGCGATTACGTTGATGCCCGCTGGCGCTTTATGAGCGAGGCTCAGCGCGAAGAAGTGGCACGCCTGGGCTACACCGATGTTCTCACCGAACGCGGTGTAGGCGGCATCAGCAACTGGCAGCAGGTGCGCTGCCTACATACTCAATACGCCCATCATCTGTGCGGTAACAATGTGATTGGACAGTGGATGGACGAACACTACGACGTACAGCGCTGCCTAGGCTAGATGTCCTGCAATGCCTCCCGCTGATTCACCCTTAACTCCTCGATAAGGACTCCCCGACTATGTCACGCATCTGTGTTTACCTCGGCTCAAGAGAGGGCAACAGCCCAGCATTCCGCCAAGCCGCCCATACGCTTGGCACGGCTCTTGGGCAACGCGGGCACACCTTGGTATACGGCGGCGCACGCGTCGGACTAATGGGGGAACTGGCCAATGCAGCGCTAAACGCGGGCGGCAGCGTCATCGGCGTTATGCCCGACCATCTCGTTGAGCGTGAACAGGCACATTTCGGCTTAACCGAGCTGATTTGCGTGCCTAATATGCATGAACGTAAAGCCACCATGCGGCGAACGCTGACGCCTTTATCGCCTTGCCCGGTGGCATTGGCACGTTTGAGGAGCTGTTTGAGATCTGGACCTGGGGCTATTTGGGGCTACACGACAAGCCGATGGGCCTGCTAGATACCGATGGATTTTACGCCCCACTGCTGGCGTTTTTAGACAGCACGGTCAGCCACGGTTTTCTGGCGCAAGCTACACGAGATATGCTGCTTGATGCACCGACGCCCAGCCAGCTATTAGACGCTTTAGAAGCAGAACTAAGCTGAGTACGAGCAGAGTAGAATGGAAATTTATACTTTGGTAGTCAGCGTGCGCGTACGCTGATAGGTGAGCTGGAGCAAGCGAGCATCTTCCCCAGCACGGTGGCGGTGGATGCCACGCTCAGCCACTACCGCCTCTTTGGTATCGCTCCACAGCGCCTGTTGCTCTTCGCTGAGCAGGATGCGTAGCGCTTCCAGGCGAAAGCGTGGCAGCATGCCAGCATGGTGGAACAGTAACGACAGCCAGGTATTATCGTAGCCCCAACTATCGCTATAAGCCTTACCTAGCTCCCGCAGTTCATCATTAAGCCACTGGGCAACTTGGCGCACCGGGTAGCCCTCTTTCATCAGCCGATCACGAGAAATACCGTGCAGTAGCTCGGCTTTTGGATCCCAATGGGTCCACTCATCTAATGGCTGAATAAGAAACGCGCAGCAGCTACCGTCAGCACGCGCAATGCCAACTTCAATCGGGTAGCTGCCGCGCCCGAATCCGGACGCTTCAATATCTAGCACTGTGGGTAGCGTCTCGGACACTGACTTCCTCTTTTACGTATCGCAACCTGACTGACGATTTAGGCGGCGGCCATCTCCACTGCTGGCTGTTGCTCTGCCATGCGCTGCCAGTAATCGGCCTGCTCGTGATCTACCGCCAAGCCTAGCTCACCGATTCGGTAAGCACGCGCCAGGCGCTCAGCCGCTAAGTAGTGCCCCGCCTGTGCCGCACGGGCATACCAGGTGACCGCATAATCCTCACGACGGGGGTACTGTACACAGCCGTGCTCGTGAATTTGCGCAACCTGATACTGCGACTTTACATCGCCCGCCTGGGCGGCTTCTAGCACATAGCGCGCACCACGAGCTTTATCTTGTGGAGATAAACTGCGATGGAACAGCATATGCCCGTAAATAGACTGCGCATCTGGGTGCCCCGCTTCTGCACACCGTTTAAACAGTCGCATGGTAAGGCGCTGCGTGCGCGGTGAGCGCGGTAGTAACCAACGAGTATGGAACAACTGTTCGGCCAGTCGAAACTCTAACCGTGTAAACAATGATGATGCCTGCGGCATGGCCAACCACCCTGCCTATCTGTTGAGACCTTCGGCTAACCATCTCACCTTCCGCGACGGCTAACCATACGATAAACCGGCGCTTGGCCGGTCGATGGGCTGGCAAGCATACGCCTGCCTTCGCCATGACTCAACCCTATTGATTTGCTGCTTTTGTAGACCCTCGCTAACATGCCTCCCACAGGCTGGTATCGGCGATATGGATCGCCACCTTTCCAGACACATTTTCGCCTTAGCGAGGAGACAATCATGCAAACGCGCCCACTGGGTAGAACCGGAATTGAGGTCAGCCGACTCTGTCTAGGCACCATGACCTTTGGTGAGCAAAACAGCGAAACTGAGGCTCATGAACAGCTCGACCGCGCGGTGGCGTTCGGTATTAACTTTATCGACACGGCGGAAATGTATCCAGTTCCCCCAAAAGCAGAGACACAAGGGTTAACAGAGACTTATATCGGTAGTTGGCTAAAAGCACGGGGCGCTCGCGACGATGTCATCATCGCTACCAAAGCGGCAGGCCCAGGTTTGGAGCATATCCGCGGCGGCCCCAAAATGAGCCGGGACCACCTTCATCAAGCCATTGATACCAGCCTTGAGCGTCTGCAAACGGATTACGTCGATCTGTATCAGTTGCACTGGCCTGATCGTAACACCAACTTTTTCGGCAAACTCGGCTACACCCACGCTGAGCAGGAAGATGCCACCCCGCTGGAAGAGACGCTCTCCGCACTTAAAGAGCTGGTCGATGCGGGTAAAATTCGCGCTGTAGGGCTCTCAAATGATACCCCTTGGGGCGTCATGCGGATGTTACAGCTCTCTGATCAACTAGGACTGCCTCGTGTTGCCTCCATCCAAAACCCCTACAATCTGCTGAACCGTTCATTTGAAGTGGGCTTAGCAGAAATTGCACATCGTGAAGATGTGGGCCTGCTGGCCTACTCACCGCTGGGGTTTGGCGTGCTATCAGGCAAGTATCTTAACGGTGCTCAACCGCCAAAGGGCCGCTTGACGCTCTATGAGCGCTTTAAGCGCTATACCTCGCCGGAGGCAGAGGTCGCTACGCAGGCTTACGTCAACCTAGCCAAAGAGCACGGGCTCGACCCAGCGCAGATGGCACTGGCGTTTATTAACTCGCGCAGCTTCCTTACCAGCAATATTATTGGTGCTACCACCATGGATCAGTTGGAAAGCAACTTGGCCAGCGAGAGCTTGAAGCTGGATGAGGAAGTGTTAACCGCCATCGACGACATCCATCGTCGTATGCCCAATCCTTGCCCTTAACGGCTCCTATCGTGCCGATAGCCTCGGCCACCGCCGAGGCTTGGTATAATCTTTCGACTTACTCTTTTTTCGTTACTCATTTCGGGTAGCGACTCTCTTTTGCCACGGCACAAGGAGCACGCCATGCTGAGCGTTATTTCCCCCGCCAAAACGCTGGACTTTGAAACACCCTCCACCACTCAGAACGTCACCCAACCGGACTTCCTCGACTATAGCCAGCCGTTGATCGACATCTTGCGCGACTACTCACCACAGCAGCTAAGCGATCTCATGGGGATTAGCGATAAGCTGGCCGGACTGAATGCGGCTCGCTTTGCCGATTGGCAGCCGCCCTTCTCGCTTGAAAATGCCAAGCCCGCTGTTCAAGCCTTTCAGGGGGACGTATACACCGGCCTTGAAGCAGAGACGTTTAGCGATGCGGATAATCAGTTTGCCCAGCAGCATTTACGCATTTTGTCGGGGCTTTACGGCTTATTGCGCCCGCTGGATCTTATTCAGCCGTACCGGCTGGAGATGGGCACCAAACTGCCTAATGACGCAGGTAAGGACCTTTACGCTTACTGGAAGCCCACATTAACCACGGCGCTAAATCACGCTATTGCAGAGAGCGGCTCGAAAGCGTTGGTCAACTTAGCATCCAACGAGTACTTCAAAGCCGTGGATGCCAAGAAGCTGGATGCACGGGTGATCACCCCGGTCTTTAAAGACGAGAAAAACGGCACTTTTAAGATTATCAGTTTCTACGCCAAAAAAGCCCGCGGCTTAATGAGCGCCTGGATAATCCGCCAGCAAATCAACGAGCCCGAAGCGCTCACGGGCTTCGATGTAGCGGGTTACCGTTTTGATGCTGCGGCCTCGGAAGGCGATACCCTCGTCTTCACACGCCGGGAAACCGATCGGTAAGGTCAGAAAAGCCTTACTTTTTGGGCGGCTCGCGGCTTAAGAAACCGCCTGTGCACATCTTTAAAAGTGGCTGTATCGCAGCGGTAGAGCCACTCATAGGCCACCATATCGGCGGAGACCGCCGTCGCGCCATTTGCACAGGCACGCTCTCTTGCAAGGCGCGCCTCTTCTGGGCGGCGGCTGGCGGCCGCCTCACTGAGCCAGAACACTTTATATCCCGCTTCTAATAGGCCAAGCGCGCTCTGCAGCACACAAATGTGCGCTTCGGTTCCGCATATCACCACTTGTTTGCGGCCAAGGGCTGCCAGCGCCTGTGTAAACGCAGGCTCCTCGGTCACACTAAAGTGTAGCTTTTGCCACGTCTGGTACGCCCCTAAACAACTCAATAGTCGGGCATCGGTTCCGCCCAGACGCTCGGGATACTGTTCGGTAAGCCATACCGGTACCTGCAAATGGTTGGCAATGCCTGCCAGCCAAGCCGCCTCTTGGATAGCGTTGTTACCTCCTTCTATCACCGGTAGCAATCCAGCCTGAAAATCGACCATGAGCAATACACTTTGAGTCTGATCTAAACGCACTTTTTGCTCCTACTTTTGTCTTTATAGTGAATCCCACCATAACCCACGCGGTGCGTTACACGGTAAACTGGCGATTGACTATTTTCTATGCGCTTCATTCAGAGGCGTTGGGCATTACCTGCATCCTTATTGGAGAATCAACATGTTAAGGCAATTCTTTGTCATGCTACTGGTGAGCGTCATGGGCTTTAGCGCCGCAATTGAGCACGCTGAAGCACGCCGTTTAGGCGGCGGTAGCAGTATGGGCAGCGTCTCGCGCTCCGCTGACCGCCCGGCCAGTACACCCGCACAGCAACAGGCTCAGGGCACTCAGCAACAGGGAGCAGGTGCTGCCACCGCTCGCCGTGGTGGTATGGGCGGTATGATGGGTGGATTACTGGCAGGCGGCCTGCTAGCGGCGCTTTTCTTTGGAGGCGCGTTCGATGAACTGCGCATAATGGATCTCCTGCTGATGGCTGGCATCGCAGCGCTTGCCATCTTCGCTTTCCGGGCCTTTATTCGGCAGCGACGTCCTGCACCTGCCAACGCTGCTGGCTATCAGCGTGAACGCCAGGAGACACAGCACACACCTGCCAGTAACTTCACAGCAGCGCCTGGCAGCCTTGCAAGCGGTTTGCAGAGCACGCCGGACTGGTTTGATAAAGAGCGTTTTCTCGGCGGTGCAAAAGAGCATTTTATGACGCTTCAGCGCGCTTGGGATAATAACGATTTCAGCCAAATTCAAGAGTACGTTACGCCAGAGCTTTACAACCTGCTGCGTCAAGAGCGTGCCGAGCAGCCTGCCAATAACCGTACAGAGGTAGTGCGTCTGTTTGCGGAGCTTGGCGATATTAATGAGTACGACGGCCACGCCGAAGCCACCGTCATTTTCCACGGCATTTTGGAAGAGAATGGTGAGCAAACTGAGTTTAACGAAACGTGGCATTTGACCCGTGCCATGCGCGATCAAGCACCTTGGTATTTGCAAGGTATTGAGCAAAACCCAGGCGCATAAACCTAGCTACATAGGTTAATAAGCCCTAAAACACAAAACAGCCGCTTCTTAGCGGCTGTTTTTGTATCGATATAATTTCAAGCTACTCGATAGCTCATGATAAGCGACAGGCTCGCTTAGTCCTCGGCGAACTCTTCAATATTCTCACCCATCTCTTCTAGGCTATCGCCAGCGTCTTCCATGCTCTCATCGATATTCTCACCAGCTTCTTCCGCTGGGCCTTGATTATCACAAGCGGCCAAACCGCCCATCATCATGGCCATTAGTAATGCGAGTGCAAGCTTCTTCATTAGTGGGGTACTCATATCGCCTCTCCTCCTGAGATGGTGCTTCAATAATAGGTACCCACTCATACTAGTTGCTCACCACGCCTACCGCCACCACAGCCTAGTAACTCCTTGTTATTTAATTTCTTAAAACGATCGTTTCAAGGAAGCTTTGTGCATATCGCTGTATACATTATAGAAAGCAAAAAGCCCCGAGCACAGTATGCACGGGGCTTGAGGCTTGGCGCGCTTATCGAGCGCGCAACAAAAAACCCAGCCGTTTGGCTGGGTTTTTTGCGGTATAAGTGCCTGACGATGACCTACTCTCGCATGGGGAGACCCCACACTACCATCGGCGCTAAGCGGTTTCACTGCTGAGTTCGGCATGGGATCAGGTGGTTCACGCTCGCTATGGTCGTCAGGCGTAACGGGTAATGCATATCATGCTGAGTGCGTCGTTGACGCAGTAAGTGATCGTCTCTTGTCAGCAAGCACGTTGGCTTGCTGCTGCGTATCCGGTTTTCGTTATCACCGCGACCAGACCCCTTGGGTGTTATAGGGTCAAGCCTCACGGGCCATTAGTACACGTTAGCTCAACGCCTTGCAGCGCTTCCACACCGTGCCTATCAACCAGCTGGTCTCGCTGGGCCCTTTAGGAGACTCTAGGTCTCAGGGATGTCTCATCTTGAAGGGGGCTTCCCGCTTAGATGCTTTCAGCGGTTATCCTGTCCGACCATAGCTACCCGGCAATGCCACTGGCGTGACAACCGGAACACCAGAGGGTCGTCCACTCCGGTCCTCTCGTACTAGGAGCAGCTCTTCTCAAACATCCAACGCCCACGGCAGATAGGGACCGAACTGTCTCACGACGTTCTAAACCCAGCTCGCGTACCACTTTAAATGGCGAACAGCCATACCCTTGGGACCGACTTCAGCCCCAGGATGTGATGAGCCGACATCGAGGTGCCAAACACCGCCGTCGATGTGAACTCTTGGGCGGTATCAGCCTGTTATCCCCGGAGT
>NZ_LVIA01000037.1:0-21161 GCF_001596805.1 Halomonas sp. KX33721
CCAGTGGCAGGCGAACAGGCCTCCCAGGGTAAGACGCGCGACCTTCCTCCCATCTACCCGCCGCATCTACTTCCACATCTTCTGGATAGCTATTGGGCTTCGAGTTTCATGGCCCTCTCGCCCAGATGTGGCTGCCTCATATGCGGTTCCTGTTCGTCGGGCCAGGAGTTTGCCTACAGCTTCCTTCAGATTCCGCCTCACGACGAACACCCTTGCTGTTCAGCTAACGGTTCCCGCTATCAGGGTCCGTAGGGGACTTTCACCCCCAAGTCATCCGGCCAACCACCACGGCGGACCGGATAGCGCCTAATTGGCGCTGCGCGCCATGCCTGGCGCACCACGAAAAACGCCCCGAGACAAAGCCTCGGGGCGTTAGCAAATCAGTGAATCGATTAGTTCTTGGACTTATCGACCAGCTGGTTGGCAGCAATCCACGGCATCATGCCGCGCAGCTTGGCACCTACCTGCTCGATTTCGTGCTCGGCATTCAGGCGACGACGTGCGGTCATGGACGGATAGTTAGTGTTGCCTTCCTGGATGAACATCTTGGCGTACTCGCCGGTCTGGATGCGCTTGAGTGCATTGCGCATTGCAGCGCGAGACTCGTCGTTGATCACCTCAGGGCCGGTCACGTACTCGCCGTACTCCGCATTGTTGGAGATGGAGTAGTTCATATTGGCGATGCCGCCTTCGTACATCAGGTCGACGATCAGCTTGAGCTCATGCAGACACTCGAAGTAAGCCATTTCCGGCGCATAGCCTGCTTCAGTCAGCGTCTCAAAGCCTGCTTTTACCAGCTCAACTGCGCCACCGCACAGTACCGCTTGCTCACCGAACAGATCGGTTTCGGTTTCGTCTTTGAAGGTTGTTTCGATAATACCGCTGCGGCCACCGCCAACGCCGGCTGCGTAGGAGAGCGCCAGCTCTTTAGCACTGCCAGACGCATCTTGATGAATAGCGATCAGATCAGGGATACCGCCGCCTTTTACGAACTCAGAGCGAACGGTGTGACCCGGCGCTTTCGGTGCGATCATGATCACGTCGAGGTCTTTGCGCGGCTCAATCTGGTTGTAGTGAATGTTGAAGCCGTGGGCGAACGCCAGCGTCGCGCCCTCTTTCAGGTTCGGCTCAACTTCCTGCTCGTAGATGGCTTTTTGGTTTTCGTCCGGCGCCAAGATCATCACCACGTCAGCGGTTTTGCACGCTTCCGGCACGCTCGCCACTTTTAAACCAGCCGCTTCTGCTTTCGCTGCAGAAGAGGAGCCTTTGCGCAGTGCGACAGTGACATCGACGCCAGACTCTTTCAGGTTGTTAGCATGCGCATGGCCCTGCGAACCATAGCCAACGATGGTAACTTTTTTGGCTTGGATCAGGGACAGGTCGCAATCTTTATCGTAATAAACGTGCATGGCGAGACTCCAGAAGTCGGTAATATCAAATTTTTATAGCGTATAGGTCAGCGTTAATGGCCACCCGTGCCGTCTTATGCAGCACTGGGATTCGGCGTTGAGGTCACTCTACGATAGAGCAGCCGTTGCGTAAAACGCTATGTTTGCAACATACTATTTCATATTATGAAATAACGCTTAGGGTGTCGGCCTTTATGGATTTTCGTCTACTCAAACACGTGGTCACCCTGGCCGACACACTGCATTTTGGCCGTGCCAGCGAGCTTTGCCACATTAGCCCATCGACGCTGAGCCGCTCTATTCAACAGGTAGAGAGCGAGCTAGGCACTCGACTATTCGAGCGCGATAACCGCCACGTAACGCTAACCCCTCAAGGCATCACGTTCCAACACTATGCCAAAGAGACGCTAGAGCAGTGGGAAACCCAAAAACGCACCTTGGCCGCCACCACAGCACAACTCAGCGGGGAGATCAGCATTTATTGCTCGGTCACGGCGAGCTACAGCTTTCTGTATGAATTACTCAGCGATGTACGTACACGCCACCCCGGCATTGAGCTAAAGCTGCATACTGGTGACCCCGCCGATGCGATGTCGCGAGTGCTGGAAGGCGCAGACGATATGGCGATTACTCCTCGCCCGCGTATTCCGCCTAGCGCGCTGGCCTTCAAGTCGCTGACCCGCTCGCCACTGCTGTTCATTGCACCCACCGAGCCCCACGCGTGGCTGCCGCCTCAACCAGAAAGCTCCACCGCAGAGCAGTGGCAGCACGTGCCGATGATTTTGTCGGAAGCAGGCCTCTCCAGGGAATACGCCAACACCTGGTTCAAAGCCATGGGTATTGCACCGCGCATTTACGCCCAGGTAGCCGGGCACGAAGCGATTGTGAGTATGGTCGGGCTTGGCTTCGGTGTGGGCGTTGTCCCCAAGATCGTGCTGGATAATAGCCCGCTGGCGGAACGGGTACAGGTACTTAACGTCAAACCGGAGCTGCCCCACTATGATGTCGGCCTCTGCGTGCTGAACCGACGGTTAAAAAACCCGATGATTGATGCGTTTTGGGCGGCGGTTAATCCACGTTAACGCACTATTTATCACTAAAGCACAGTACAAAAAAAGCCGCCCAGCGAATAATGGGCGGCTTTTAGCAATACAAGCACTACTGTAAAGCGAACCTTTACAAGGACAGTACTTTATCGCCCCGGGCAATACCGGATACCCCGGTACGCGCTACTTCGAGAATGCCCACCGGCGACATGGCCTGTAGGAAGGCATCCAGCTTTGAAGCGTCGCCGGTAATCTGCACCGTGTAGAGGCTAGGCGTCACGTCGACGATCTGCGCACGGAAGATATCCACCGTACGCTTAACTTCATCGCGGGCAGCGCCAAGCGCTTTCACCTTCACCAGCATCAGCTCACGCTCAATGTGGTTGCCTTCGGTGAGATCCACCAGCTTTACCACATCAATCAACTTATTGAGGTGCTTGGTGATCTGCTCAATCACCCGGTCGTCGCCGATGGTAGTTACCGTTAAGCGGGACAGCGACGGATCTTCCGTCGGTGCAACGTTTAGCGTTTCGATGTTGAAGTTACGCTGGGAGAACAACCCGACCACACGTGACAGCGCACCCGGTTCGTTTTCCATCAGAATCGAGATGATATGACGCATCAGGTACGCTCCGTTTTAGACAGCAGCATGTCACGCATAGCGCCCAGCGGCACCTGCATCGGGTAGACGTGCTCATGGGGGTCGACCTTCACGTCCAGGAAGACCAGCTCATGCTTGTTGGCAAACGCACGCTCAAGCGCCGGCTCCAACTCGTCTAGCGTCTTCACGGTGATCGCGGTGAACCCATATGCTTCAATCAGCATATGGAAGTCGGGCAGCGACTCCATATAAGAGTGCGCATGGCGAGACTTGTAGTTCAAATCCTGCCACTGGCGCACCATGCCGAGCGAAGCGTTGTTCAGGTTGACGATCTTGACGCCCACGCCGTACTGCTTACAGGTAGAGAGCTCCTGCATCATCATCTGGAAGCTACCCTCGCCGGTGACGCAGACCACATCGTCTTCCGGGAAGTTCTGCTTAATACCCATGGCGGCCGGGAAACCGAAGCCCATAGTGCCTAGCCCGCCGGAGGTGATCAGGCGATTCGGCTTATCGAACTTGTAGTACTGCGCCGCAAACATCTGGTGCTGACCCACGTCCGTGGTGACGTACGCTTCGCCACGGGTCACGCGGCACAGCGCTTCGATCACTTCTTGCGGTTTCAGCACTTCGCCGGGCTTGGAAGGCTCGTAGAGCTTTCCTTCGCGATCGGCACGCCAACCGTCGATCTTCTGCCACCAATCGGCCAGTGCTTCTGGATGCGCAATGGAGTGCCCCTGCACCAAGCTAATCATCTCGTTGATGACGCTGGACGCCGGGCCAACAATCGGCACGTCTGCACGCACAGTTTTGGATACTGAGCTTGGGTCGACATCCACGTGAATAATCTTCGCCGTTGGGCAGAACTTCGACGTGTTATTAGTCACTCGGTCATCGAAACGTGCGCCAATAGCAATGATCAGGTCAGCGTGGTGCATAGCCATGTTGGACTCATACGAGCCATGCATACCCAGCCAGCCCAAACACTGGCGGTCGCTTTGCGGGTACGCGCCAATGCCCATCAGCGTGGTGGTAATCGGGAAGCCAAGCTGCTTCACCAAGTCGGTCAAGCCTTCGCTTGCCTTGCCTGTTACCACACCGCCACCGGTATAGAACACTGGGCGCTTGGCCTTCAGCATCATCTCGACGGCTTTCTTGATTTGCCCGGTATGCCCACGGGTCACCGGATTGTAGGAGCGCAGTTTGACCTTCTTCGGGTACACGTACTCGTAGCGCTCGGTGGGCGCGGTCATGTCCTTGGGGATATCGACCACCACCGGGCCAGGACGACCAGTCGATGCCAGATAGAAGGCTTTTTTCAGCACTTCTGGGATTTCAGACGGGTGACGAATCGAGAAGCTGTGCTTCACGATAGGACGCGTCACGCCGACGATATCGGTTTCCTGGAAGGCGTCGTCACCAATCAAGTGGCTCATGACCTGGCCGCACAGAACAACCATGGGAATGGAGTCCATGTAGGCGGTCGCAATGCCAGTCACCGCGTTGGTAGCGCCGGGGCCAGAGGTCACCAGCACCACGCCGGGCTTGCCGGAGGCGCGGGCATAGCCGTCGGCAGCGTGAGTGGCTGCCTGTTCGTGCCGCACGAGGATGTGCTTCACTTTGTCTTGGCGGAACAGCGCATCGTAAATATGCAGCGCCGCACCACCGGGATAACCATAAATGTACTCGACGCCCTCATCTTGCAAGAAGCGGGCGATCATATCTGCGCCGGAAAGCAGTTCCACTGTGTTTCTCCCCTGGAGGTCTCGAGTGCGATCCGCAGGACATCCTGCGGGGTCGAGTGCGGCGGTATGCCGCTGCCGGCCCATGCCGGCACCTGATGCCAAACCCTGGCAATATGGCCCGGTTAGGGCCTGCACTCTCATCGGGAATGCTCATTTATGGCAACCATAAAGAGCGGTTCCCTTACACGGCGGTTTGCCGTGTCGGGGCGTTGGCCAGGTCAGGCGGTTAGCCTAAGCCCGGAAGTCCTTCGGCGGGTAGAGGCGTGAGCCTACCCTTCGCGCGGGGATCAGGGGTTGCCCGTTGGTTCCGCGCCCGCAAATCAGGAACCCACAAGATTCCATTAGCGCCCTTAGCCTGTCAACCTCCGATCCCTTCAAACGCAACAAAGGTCGCAGTAAGCGCAAAAAAATGCCCCGCCAGCGGTGCTGACGGGGCATTTGCCCTATTTCATTGCGCAATTAACTAAACACTAGTTCGCCTTCATTGGCGCTAATGTGAATGGTATCGCCTGGGGCATACTTGCCTGCCAGCAGATTTTGAGCCAGCGGGTTTTCAATGCGACTTTGAATGGCCCGCTTGAGTGGCCGCGCCCCAAACACAGGGTCAAAACCCACCACCGCTAGCTGCGCCATGGCATCGTCACTAATCTCCAGGCTCAGGTCGTGTTCCGCGAGCCGCCCTTTCAAGCGCTCTAACTGAATACCGGCAATGGCCTGAATCTGCTCTTGGCCTAGCGCATGAAACACCACCACTTCATCGATGCGGTTGATTAATTCTGGGCGGAAGTGATTACCCACTACCTCCATCACCGCGTTTTTCATCAGCTCGTAATCATTATCATCCCCGCCCATGCGCTGAATAATGTCTGAGCCCATGTTAGAGGTCATCACAATCACGGTGTTACGGAAGTCGACGGTACGACCCTGACCATCGGTTAAGCGGCCATCTTCCAGCACTTGCAGCAGAATGTTGAACACATCCGGGTGCGCTTTTTCCACCTCATCCAGCAGCAGCACCGAGTAGGGCTTGCGGCGCACTGCTTCGGTTAAGTAGCCACCCTCTTCATAGCCGACGTAGCCGGGAGGCGCGCCGATCAGGCGAGCCACGGAGTGCTTCTCCATAAACTCCGACATATCGATGCGCACCATGGCTTCTTCCGTATCGAACAGGAAGTTTGCCAGTGACTTACATAGTTCGGTTTTACCCACCCCGGTCGGGCCGAGGAACAGGAACGAGCCGTTAGGACGGTTGGGATCGGCAAGGCCAGCCCGCGAGCGCCGCACCGCATTGGCGACGGCCTCGACCGCCTCGTTCTGGCCGATGACGCGCTCGTGGAGGGCCTCTTCCATACGCAGCAGTTTATCCCGCTCGCCTTCCAGCATTTTAGAGACAGGAATGCCCGTCCAACGAGAGACCACTTCCGCAATCTCTTCTTCTGTGACGTTGGAGCGCAACAGCTGATGGCTGGCAGTATCGGCTTCGCCTTCTCCTGCTTCGCTGATCTTTTTCTCCAGCTCGGGAATCTTGCCGTACTGGATTTCCGACATGCGGCCCAAATCACCCTGACGACGCGCCTGCTCAAGGTCGATACGCGCTTGCTCGAGCTCCGCTTTGAACTGCGCGGCGCCTTGAATGCTGGCTTTTTCCGCCTTCCAGATCTCATCCAGGTCAGCGTATTCACGCTCTAAATCGTGAATCTGCTGATTGAGCGCTTCCAAGCGTTTTTTGGTCGCTTCGTCGGTCTCTTTCTTAAGCGCTTCACGCTCCATCTTGAGCTGGATCAAACGACGATCAAGGCGATCCATCTCTTCAGGCTTGGAGTCCAGCTCCATACGAATCCGCGAGGCGGCTTCATCGATCAGGTCGATGGCCTTATCCGGCAACTGGCGGTCGGTGATATAGCGCGTCGAGAGCTTGGCCGCTGCGATGATCGCAGAGTCGGTAATATCGACGCCGTGGTGCACCTCATAGCGCTCTTTCAGGCCACGCAGAATGGCCACGGTATCCGCTTCCGAGGGCTCGTCCACCAGCACTTTCTGGAAGCGCCGCTCCAGGGCCGCGTCTTTTTCGATGTACTGACGGTACTCATCCAGCGTGGTGGCCCCGACACAGTGCAGCTCGCCTCGGGCCAACGCCGGCTTGAGCATGTTGCCAGCGTCCATGGCGCCTTCCGCCTTGCCTGCACCCACCATGGTATGCAGCTCGTCGATGAACAGGATCACCCGGCCTTCTTCCTGGGAGAGCTCCTTAAGCACGGCTTTCAGGCGCTCTTCGAACTCACCGCGAAACTTGGCTCCGGCGAGCAGCGCGCCCATATCCAACGACAGCACGCGCTTCTCTTTCAAACCTTCGGGTACTTCACCGTTGACGATGCGCTGGGCCAAGCCCTCGACGATGGCGGTTTTACCTACACCAGGTTCGCCAATCAGCACCGGGTTGTTCTTGGTGCGACGCTGCAACACCTGAATCGTACGGCGGATTTCGTCATCGCGACCGATGACAGGGTCGAGCTTGCCGTCCAGCGCGCGCTGGGTGAGGTCCAATGTGTACTTATTCAGCGCTTCACGCTGATCTTCGGCGTT
Source organism: Halomonas sp. KX33721 (assembly GCF_001596805.1). NCBI lineage: Bacteria > Pseudomonadati > Pseudomonadota > Gammaproteobacteria > Oceanospirillales > Halomonadaceae > Halomonas > Halomonas sp. KX33721. Next base: position 7,385 of record NZ_LVIA01000037.1, read on the forward strand.
GGGGTCATCAACGCGGGAGCCGCCACGCAGGCTGTCGATGGCCGCCTCTAACGTTTTACGGCTGAGTCCAGCCTCTTTCATCAGCTTGGTGATGGCACTGTTCATCTCCAGCGCCGCCAGCAGCACCAGCTCGGAGGCGATGAATTGATCGCCGCGCTTTTGCGCTTCGCGGTCGGTCAGGTTCATCAGTTTGACGAAGTCACGCGATGGCTGCACTTCGCCATCGAATTGGCTGACTTTGGGTAGGTCATCCACTAGGCGCTGCAGACCGTCGCGCAGGCGTGAACTGCTGCCGTCGGCTTTCTCGATCAGTGCTTTGATGCCGGTTTCTTTGGTATCAATCAGCGCCAGCAGCAGATGCGCGGGATCTAACTGGTTGTGGCCTTGGCCCACAGCGAGGGATTGTGCCTCAGCAATGGCGGCCTGTAATTTGGCAGTGAATTTATCGAATCGCATGGTATGCCTCCTGGGGATGCCGTGCGTTTGGCCCCACGGCGCTTCCCGATAACCTGTCGTTGAACGTGCTAAAGTCGATTAGCTTGACAAGTTAAATGGCGTCATATCCTCGTATTTCAAGTGACCCTTATTTGATCCAGATCACGCTTGCCATGCGACCGGTATTGCCGTTGTCACGGCGGTAGGAGTAGAAGCGCGACTCACAGGCGGTACAGAAGTGCCCGCCGCTAATGTGGTGAATACCTAATGCCTCTAGGCGAAAGCGCGCTAGCCGATACAAATCAGCCATATAGTGGCCAAGCCGATAAGGGCTGTGATCAAAAGCATCGGCGGTATCAGGATGTACCGCGACAAAAGCGCCGTACACTTCCGGGCCCACTTCAAACTGCGCGTTAGAAATCGCCGGGCCTAGCCATACCAGAATGTCGTTCGGGTCGCAGTTCATCGCGGCCACCGTAGCTTCCAGCACGCCACCTGCTAGGCCACGCCAACCCGCATGAGCAACCGCCACCTGGGTGCCTTGTCGGTTGCAGAGCAGCACCGGCAAACAGTCTGCGGTGAGAACGACACAAGCGTACTCGCTGCTGCTGGCAAGAGCAGCATCCGCTTCCGGCGTGTCACTCTGATACTCCTGCTGCACCCGCGCACCGTGGGTTTGGTTTAGCCACAGCAGCGGGCGTTCATCGCCGATCTCTTTGTGTAGCAACCGTCGGCACAGTGCAACATGATCGGCATTGTCCCCAACGTGAGCGGCCGGATTGAACGCCGCAAAGTCATTCTGACTCGGCCCCGTTTCACGCGTGGTCACAAAAGCTCGCACATTGGCGGGCGCCGGCCAGTCCGGTAGCAGTAGCGTCGGGCGCAGGTCAATGGCATCGCTCATCGCATGGTCTCGCTATCTTCGCGCAGGTAGTCCAATAACATTAGTAGATCATCGGGCAAGTCGGCTTGAAAAGTGAGGGTTTCGCCACTAACGGGATGCACAAAACTCAGCTTGCGAGCATGCAGCGCTTGGCGAGGAAACTCGCGCAAAATCTCTTTTAACGGCCCGGCAGCCCCCGGCGGAAGTTTGGCACGGCCACTGTAGAGCGGGTCGCCAATCAACGGATAGCGGGCGTGGGCCATATGCACACGGATTTGGTGGGTGCGACCGGTTTCTAGCTGGCAGCGTACGTGGGTGTGAGCACGAAAGCGCTCTACCACGCGAAAATGCGTCACGGCGGGTTTGCCGGACGCCGTGACCGCTTGGCGTTTACGGTCTTTCGGGTGCCGACCAATCGGCGCATCAATGGTACTGCCCGCCACGGGTTTGCCAATCACCACCGCATCGTATTGACGCGAAACGGTACGCGCCTGAAGCTGCTCCACCAGCACTGTTTGAGCTGGCAGGGTTTTGGCGACCATCATCAGCCCGGTAGTATCTTTATCCAAACGGTGGACGATCCCCGCGCGCGGCACCTCCGCCAGTGCCGGATGATGATGCAGAAGAGCGTTTAACAGAGTGCCATCTGGGTTACCCGCGGCCGGATGAACGACCATACCTGCCGCCTTATTAATAACAATCACGGCCTCGTCTTCATAGACGATATCCAACGCAATGTTCTGGGGCTCAAAACGCGTATCCTCTTCAATGGTCGCGTTGAGCGCCAGCACTTCATGGCCGTGCAGCTTGGCTTTGGGTTTTACTTTGACCCCATCGACGGTGAGCTCACCGGCGTTGATCCACGCTTTCAAGCGCTCGCGGGAGTAATCGCTGAACAACTCCGCCGCCGCTTGGTCCAAGCGTGCACCAGCTAATGATGCGGGCACCCGCTGCGTGGCTTCAACAATACGAGACATGAATAACCTCTCTAAGACGCTAACCGCCCAACTACGTCACATAATACGCTTAACGTGTCGCTAAACCTGCGTTTTGCGTCTAGGTGTTTTATAGTGGGCTAACTGCGACCTATTCTACCATTTCTACTTATGGCCATCGTCGCTTTTCGGTGATTGAGGCTTGTTTGCAACGAGGATGATGATGCGCGTTTTTTCCGCTGCCCACCGCTTTGGCGCCCTAGCCTTGAGCCTTGCCCTTCTCGCAGGCTGCGCCAGCAACGACACGACCCCGGAAGAGGAAGACGAGTTTGCGGGGGTCCAAGAGCGCGAGCTATATGAGCTGGCACGCACCGCGCTCGATAGCAACCGCTTCCCGATTGCTATCGAGCGCCTTGAAGCGCTGGATACCCGTTATCCGTTTGGCCCTCACGCCGAACAGGCTCAGCTCGAACTGATTTACGCCTACTACGAAAACAGCAACTGGGAAGAGGCGCGCGCTGCCGCTAGCCGCTTTATCCGCCTGCACCCAGACCACCCCCAGGTGGACTACGCCTACTACCTGCGCGGGCTGTCCGCTTGGCAGGCAGGCCGTTTTAGCCTAGAGCGCCTGCGCTTGATCGACATTTCCAAGCGCGACCTGGGCGCCTCGCGGGATGCCTACAACGATTTCCGCGAACTGATTCAGCGCTTCCCGCAGAGCCAGTACGCGCCGGATGCCCAGCAGCGCATTGTCTATCTGCGTGAGCTATTAGCCCGCCATGAACTGCATGTGGCTGACTACTACCTGCGCCGCGGTGCTTTCTTGGCCGCCGTTGAGCGGGGCCGCTGGGTCATCGAAAATTACCCAGAGTCCAGCGCCACCCGTGATGCGCTAGCCACGATGGTGGAGGGCTATCAAGGCTTAGGCATGGACGACCGCGCCCGCGAGGTGCTCACCGTGCTGCGCGAAAACGCGCCAGATCACGAGCAGCTTCAAAACGGCCGCTTTACGCCCAAACATGGCAACAGCGATTAAGCGTTGAATCAGGCCACTAGCGGCCGCCACGTTTAAGCTGTACAACCCATGCATCAATAAAACCACGCTTCGGCGTGGTTTTATTGCGTTCATGCCTAATAAAACTTATTTAACAAAAACTTATCAAAGCCTAAGCGGTGCCTCGCCCCACAAGCTGAAGCTTGAGCTAACCGAAAGCACCGTGATTGGAAAAGTTTGGCCCCTCCTCCGGTACTGTCTTAAGCCAGTGAGCGCTTACATTAATCCCCAGGCTGCCAGCCATTCACAATGGGGTAGCGACGGTCACGCCCGAAACCACGCGGCGTGACCCGCACTCCAACAGGGGCCTGGCGACGCTTGTATTCGCAGCGATCCACCAGCTTGACGACTTTATAGACATCCTCTTCCTCAAAGCCTGCCGCAATAATCGACTCGGCGCTCATATCCCCTTCGATGTAGCGGACCAAAATGGCGTCCAGCACATCGTAGTCGGGTAGCGAGTCGCTATCCTGCTGATCAGGGGCGAGCTCAGCGCTAGGCGGGCGCTCAATCACCCGCTCGGGAATCGCCGGAGACTGGGTGTTGCGCCAGCGTGCCAAACGGTAGACCCAGGTTTTATACACATCTTTAAGCGCGTTGTAGCCACCCACCATATCGCCATACAGGGTAGCGTAACCCACTGCCATTTCGCTCTTGTTGCCAGTGGTCAGCACCATCAGGCCTTTCTTATTGGAAATGGCCATTAACAGCACACCACGACAGCGCGACTGCAGGTTCTCTTCGGTAGTATCTCGCTCGGTGCCAGCAAAGCTTTCTGCCAAGGTGCCCATAAAGGCTTCCACCATCGGCTCGATGGGCATCACGTCATAGTGCACCCCCAGCAGGTTCGCCTGCTCGGCGGCATCCTGTTTGGAGATATCCGCCGTGTAGTGGTAAGGCATCATCACCGCCTGCACCCGCTGCGGCCCCAACGCATCCACCGCAATGGCCAGCGAGAGAGCAGAATCTATCCCACCAGAAAGCCCCAACACGACGCCCTTGAACCCGCTTTTATTGACGTAGTCGCGCAGGCCGGTCACCAACGCGCAGTAGAGGCTCTCTTCCGGCTCGACGTCGGGTTCAATCTCTCCCGCTTGGGGCTCCCAGGTATCCGCGCTGGTTTGCAGCAACTGGATGGGCATCAAGCCCGCCTGCCAATAGGGTGCCAGCACCTTTAACTGCCCACTGGCATCCACACAGCTAGAACCACCATCAAACACCAGCTCATCCTGGCCGCCGATGGTGTTGACGTAAACAATCGGCCGCTGCACTTCTTGGGCACGCTGCTCTAAAAGGCGCAGCCGCTCGGCGGGCTTATCCTGGTGGTAGGGCGAGGCATTCAGGCTAATCAGCACTTCTGCCCCGGCTTCCCGAGCCGCTTTTACCGGCGCGCCTTCCCATAAATCTTCACAAATCAGCAGGCCAAGCTTGGCGCCTTTATGTTCGTACACCAGCGGCTCAGTGCCAGGGGTAAAGTAGCGCTGCTCGTCAAACACTTGGTAGTTGGGCAGCGCCTGCTTGGCGTACTCCGCTTCCCACTGGCCGTTGTACAGCACACCCGCCAGGTTATAGCACTTGCCTTCACGCACGCCGGGGTAGCCAATAATCACCAACACATCACGGGCAATTTTTTCGGCCATTTTGGCACGAGCTTCCCGCAGGCGGGTTTCCATGGAGGGGCGCAGCAGCAAATCTTCCGGCGGGTAACCGGATAAAAAAAGCTCAGGGAAGACAACAATATCCGCCCCATGCTCAATCCTCGCTTCTCGCACAGCCTCAATGGCACGCGCGGCATTGCCGGGAATATCTCCCACCAGAGGGTCGAGTTGGGCCATTACCAGCGTTAAGTCTTGCATGGGCGTTAAAATCTCTTGAGAATCTTCGGAATACGGTGGCATCTATATAGTAGATGCATTGTCCCGCAAGGCATGCCAAGTGGCAAAGGCCACACAGCACTAAGAGGGCTGAAAGCAACGAAAGTCTTGCCGCCAGTCACGCCTTGTAACCGCCTTTCCCACTTGGGGAGCCATTGAGGATGAATCTATTGATCATTCGGTTGATTATTTTTGCCGTGCTGCTGTATGCAGGCCTAAAGCTGTACGGTATTTACCGCCAACATAAACTGAGCCACCAGCAGCAAACGCCTCCCCGCCATGAGGGCGGCAATATGGTGCGCTGTCGCTGGTGTGATGTTCACGTACCGGAAAACGAGGCGCTGCGCGATGCGGAACAGTGGTTCTGCTGTAGCGCGCATCGTGACCGTTTTTTGCAGGAGCAGGAAGACAGCAGCAATCGCTAAGCCTCCCCCGCCTTTACGCCAAACGCGCAGCCGTTGGCTGATAAGGCGCAGGATCCATCAGCGGCTTACGCCCCAGCAGCTGGTCTACCAGCAGGTGGGTCGAAGCAGGCGCCAGCACTAAGCCGTTACGGTAGTGCCCGGCATTAATAAACACATTCGGAAAATCGGGCAGTGCGCCAATAAACGGTATGCCTTCTGGCGAGCCGGGGCGCAGGCCCGCCCAATGGTGAGCTACGGGGCAATCTGCCAGCGCGGGGATAATATTCTCCGCGCTCCGCTTGAGCGAGACCAACGCCTCTTCATCAGTGGCTTTATCGAAGCCCGCCTCTTCCAGGGTCGAACCTACCAGCAGCAGCCCGTCGCTACGGGGAATCACATAGCGACCATCCTTTAGCACGACACGTTGCACTAACCCTGGGGGCGCTTGATAAGCAATCATCTGCCCTTTAACGGGGCGCACCGGCAGGCGCACGTTCAAACCCTCTAGCAACTGGGCCGCCCAAGCACCGCCGCATACCACCAACTGCTCGGCCAGCTGCTCGCCTTGGTTGGTATCAACACCCACCACGCGGCCTTGGCGCTGAATAAACCCCTGCACGCTGCACTGCTCTATGAGTGTGACGTTGGGCATAGCGGCTAAGCGCGCCCGTAGCGCTTGGCCCAAGCGCGGGTTGCGCACGCTGCCCAGAGTGGGCATCCAGAGCGCACTGCCTCCCGGTGCGGCTGCCTCTGGCTCTTTTTGATGCACAAAAGCGGCATCTACCCGCTCCAACGGTTTGCCTAACTGGCGTGCCCAGTGCAGTGCCGCATCATCGTCATCCACGTTTAAGTAGAGCAAGCCCTTTTGGCGATACTCCGGGTCGATGCCGGTCTCTTCCAGCAGGCGCAGTGCCAGCGTCGGATAGACACCCTCCGACCAGCGGGAAAGTTGCGATACTGGCTCGCCGTACCGCCATGGGTAGAGCGGCGACACAATACCCCCGCCTGCCCAAGAAGCCTCTTTCCCACATGCCCCACGCTCCACCAGCGTGATATTCTGACCTGCATCTGCCAGTTGCAGCGCGGTCATCATACCAATAACACCACCGCCTATAATTAAGAAATCGCTCACAAATATTGCCCACTATTGCTAATAGAGTCGCTAAAAGAGCCGCTAACAGAGTACCAGCGCATTGGCGGCATAAAGAGAATGAGCATAGTGATGCGTTTCAACAGGTCAAGCTACTGAGAGAGACTATGGCACAGCCTCACCACATCGCTAGGCGAAACAACACGGGCTTTACACTGCTTGAGTTGCTGGTGGCACTCGCCTTAATGGGCATGCTGGCGGCCTGGGGTTTGCCCAACTTTCAGGCACTAGGCGAGCGTTCTGCAGTCATCAGCGAGGTGAATCGGCTACAGACAATCCTTACTCTGGCACGCAATACCGCGATTACCCGGCAGAGCGATATAACAGTCTGCCCGGCTAACGAAGGGAAAAACGCCTGTTCAGATGACTGGAACAACCCTGTCATTATTGTCCAAGGAGACAAAACGACGAGCATCATTAGTGACCAAGATATTGTGCGCGTCTTCGCACCCACTAAAGGCGTTCACGTTACTAAGAATGGCCACTCAAGAATAAAATATAACCCAATGGGACACGTCGGGGGCTTTAACAGTACCTACACCATTTGCCCTAGCAATGATCAAACAACATCTTCAGGGGCAGAGCTCGTTGTAAGTACCTTAGGACGCGCGAGAGTGGGAGAAGATCCCATTAGCTGTGCTGACTAATGAGATCTTCTAGCAACAAACGTATGCCGAGTTAAGCAATACCGTCTAAATAGCGTTCAGCATCCAGCGCCGCCATGCAGCCGCTGCCTGCTGAGGTAATCGCCTGGCGATAGATATGATCCATCACATCGCCACAGGCAAATACACCCGGCACGCTGGTCGCCGTTGCGTTACCTTCACTGCCCGATTTCACTTTGATATACCCGCCGTTCATTTCCAGCTGGCCTTCAAAGATGCCGGTGTTGGGGCTATGGCCGATAGCGATAAACAGCCCCGGCGCATGGATCTCTTTGGTGGAGCCATCTTTGGTAGATTTCACCCGCACGCCGGTCACGCCGGTGTTGTCGCCCAGCACTTCCTCTACTTCGTAGAACCATTCCAAAGCAATCTTTCCCGCCTCGGCTTTCTCGAAGAGTTTGTCTTGCAGAATTTTTTCGGCGCGTAGGGTATCGCGGCGGTGTACCAGCGTCACCTTAGAAGCGATATTGGAAAGGTACAGCGCTTCTTCCACGGCGGTGTTGCCCCCGCCTACAACAATCACTTCCTGGTTGCGATAGAAAAAGCCATCGCAAGTGGCGCAGGCAGAAACACCCTGACCCATAAACTGCTGCTCAGTGGGCAGCCCCAAGTAGCGTGCGCTGGCACCGGTCGCAATGATCAGCGCATCGCAGGTATAAGTACCGCTATCGCCTTTTAAAGTGTACGGCTTTTCACCTAAGCTGACTTCATTGATATGATCAAACAGCACTTCGGTATTAAACCGCTCGGCATGCTGCTTCATGCGCTCCATCAGCTCGGGGCCTTGGACGCCTTCGGCATCGCCGGGCCAGTTATCTACATCGGTTGTAGTGGTCAATTGGCCACCTGCCTGCATACCGGTAATCAGCAGCGGCTTTAAGTTAGCCCGTGCTGCATACACCGCTGCGGTATACCCTGCAGGGCCGGAACCAAGAATAATCAAACGTTCATGACGCGTTTCCATGACACCACCTTTGTCACAATATTGAGCAAATAACGTTGCTAGAGAGTCTGCCTGAAATGGCGCCAAGTACAAGCTATTACAAGGGTTAGTCTACGCTATTAGGCAAAGATGCCTTGAAACTCTATGGTGAAACACCCATGTGCTATTAATAAGCCATACTATTGATTCGCCATACCAAGAAAAGAGTGACCGTCGCGTAACGCCAAGCAATCAGAGGAGAAAGCCATGAGCAAAATACCCGATACGCAGCATACGTTAGAGGTAGGCAACCAGACGTACCACTATTACAGCCTGCCCAAAGCCGCTGAAGCCCTTGGCAATATCGACCGGCTACCCAAGACGCTCAAAATCCTGCTCGAAAACCAGCTACGCTTCGCTGACGATGAAAGCGTCGACCAGGAAGACATGCAGGCCCTGGTAGATTGGCAGAAAGAGGGTAAATCCAGCCGTGAAATAGGCTACCGGCCAGCGCGGGTATTGATGCAAGACTTTACCGGTGTGCCTGGCGTGGTCGACCTCGCCTCCATGCGCGCGGCGGTGGAAAAACTGGGCGAGGACCCCGCCCGTATCAATCCGCTCTCTCCAGTGGACTTGGTGATCGACCACTCGGTGATGGTCGATAAGTTCGGTCATCCGACGGCGTTCCAAGAAAACGTCGATATCGAAATGCAGCGCAACGGCGAACGCTACGAATTCCTGCGCTGGGGCCAGAAAGCCTTTGATAACTTCAGCGTTGTACCGCCCGGAACCGGTATTTGCCACCAGGTGAACCTAGAGTACCTGGGCCGCACGGTATGGACCAAAGAGGAAGATGGCAAAACCTTTGCCTACCCCGACACGCTGGTAGGCACCGACTCCCACACCACCATGATTAACGGTCTCGGCGTACTGGGCTGGGGCGTGGGCGGTATCGAAGCCGAGGCCGCCATGCTGGGTCAGCCGGTTTCCATGCTGATTCCCGAGGTGATTGGCTTCAAGCTGACTGGCAAGCTGCAGGAAGGCATTACCGCCACCGACCTCGTGCTGACCGTCACCGAAATGCTGCGCAAAAAAGGCGTGGTAGGTAAGTTCGTCGAGTTTTACGGCGATGGCCTGAAAGACCTGCCGCTGGCGGACCGCGCCACCATTGCCAACATGGCCCCGGAATACGGCGCCACCTGCGGCTTCTTCCCGGTGGATGACGAAACGCTCAACTACCTGCGCTTAACCGGTCGCGAAGATAGCCAGATCGCGTTGGTTGAGGCTTACAGCAAAGCCCAAGGCCTGTGGCGTGAGCCGGGTGACGAGCCTGTGTTCACTGACACACTCAGCTTGGATATGAACGAGGTAGAAGCAAGCCTTGCAGGCCCCAAACGCCCGCAGGACCGCGTTGCCCTGAAAGATATGGCCAGCGCCTTTAACAAAGTCATGGAAGAGGACGGCAAAGCACTCCCCACCACCGAGAAGGGCAAACTTGTTTCGGAAGGTGGCCAAACAGCGGTGGGTATTGAGCGTAGCTACGAGCACGACTTCAAACACAGTGATAGCCAGTCCGTCACCATGGGCGAGCAGGACTTCAGCCTTGACCCCGGCGCGGTAGTCATCGCCGCCATTACTTCGTGCACCAACACCTCCAACCCCAGCGTAATGATGGCGGCAGGCCTGCTGGCCCGCAACGCCCGCGAAAAAGGCTTGACCACCAAGCCTTGGGTAAAAACATCGTTGGCCCCCGGCTCTAAAGTCGTCACCGACTATCTCGCCGCCGCCAATCTTAACGATGACCTAGACGCCCTAGGCTTCAACCTAGTGGGCTACGGCTGCACTACCTGTATCGGTAACTCTGGGCCACTGCCGGAAGAGATTGAAAAAGCCATCAACAACGGCGACCTCACCGTGGCCTCGGTGCTGTCGGGCAACCGCAACTTCGAAGGCCGCGTTCACCCACTGGTCAAAACCAACTGGCTGGCCTCGCCACCCCTGGTCGTTGCCTATGCACTGGCGGGCAACGTGCAGTGCAACCTAACCACCGACCCGCTCGGCCAGGACAGCGACGGCAACCCGGTGTATCTGAAAGACATCTGGCCTTCGCAGGCGGATATCGCCAGTGCCGTCGAGAAGGTGAACACCGAGATGTTCCGCAAGGAGTACGGTGCCGTCTTCGAAGGCGATGAGACGTGGAAAGCCATCAAAGTGCCGGAGGGTAAGGTCTACGAGTGGCCGGAATCGACCTATATTCAGCACCCGCCCTTCTTTGAAGGCATGCAGCGGGAGCCAGACGCCATCGAGGACGTGAAGAACGCCCGCATACTGGCGATACTGGGTGACTCCGTCACCACCGACCATATCTCGCCTGCTGGCTCTATCAAGCCGGATAGCCCCGCCGGGCGCTACCTGCAAGAGCACGGCGTGAAGCCGATCGACTTCAACTCCTACGGCTCACGCCGGGGTAACCATGAAGTGATGATGCGCGGCACCTTCGCCAACGTGCGCATCAAAAACGAGATGCTCGACGGCGTGGTAGGCGGTGAAACCCGCCACGTGCCGAGCGGCGAGCAGATGGCGATTTACGATGCCGCCATGAAATATAAAGAGGAAGGCACGCCGCTGGTGGTGATTGCTGGTAAGGAGTACGGCACCGGCTCCTCGCGGGATTGGGCTGCCAAAGGCACCCGTTTGCTAGGCGTGCGCGCAGTCATTGCCGAATCCTTCGAGCGTATCCACCGCTCTAACCTGATCGGTATGGGCGTGGTGCCGCTACAGTTCCCGGAAGGCGAAAGCCGTGAAAGCTTAGGGTTAACAGGGGATGAGGAGATCTCGATTGCCGGTTTGAGCGACCTAAGCCCCGGCGGCACCGTTCAAGTCGTGATTAAAAATAGCGACGGGGAACGTACCGTTGATGCCAAGTGCCGAATTGATACCGCCAATGAGCTGGCGTACTACCGCCACGGTGGTATCCTTCACTACGTGCTGCGCAAGATGATCGGCGCAGCCTAGAGGTACGACCTCCCAATGCTTGCATAGCCCCCACCTCGGTGGGGGCTTTTTTTGCCAGCGCGCCTGTTTAGAAGGCGCGACGACGATAGAAGCGGTACTCCGGCGACCAGCAAGCTTTTTCGATACGCTCGCGCAGCGCTGTACCACTGGTTTTCAACGCAACACCGTTCTGCTGGGCTTGTGCGGCCACCTCAAAAGCAATCGACTTGCTGATATCACGAATCCGCGACAGTGGCGGCAGCAGCGCGCCTTTGCCCTCTTTCACCAGCGGTGCTTCACGCGCCAACGCCCGCGAGGCGCTCATCAGCATCTCATCGGTAACGCGGTTAGCGTTCGCGGCAATCACTCCCAAGCCAATGCCGGGGAAGATATAAGCGTTGTTGCACTGGGCAATCGGATAGGTGCGGCCGTTATAGACCACCGGTGCGAACGGGCTACCGGTGGCTACCAGCGCTTGACCATCGGTCCAACGAATCACATCCTCTGGCACCGCTTCCGCCTGGGAGGTGGGGTTCGAGAGCGGCATAATCACCGGATGCTCGCAGCCTGCGTGCATGGTACGTACCACCTGCTCGGTGAAGATACCGCGCTGGCCACATACGCCAATCAAGATCGTCGGTTTGATTTGGGCAATGGTCTCTTCCAAGCCCTGGCCGTTCCACTCCGCCACTAGCGAAGAGTCATGGGCCAAACGGCGCTGGAAATCCCGCTGCCACGTTTGATCCGTGGTCATCAAACCGTCACGGTCGACGATAAAGATGCGCGCCCGCGCTTCCGCTTCGGTCAGGCCTTCCGCTTCCATGGCGACCACGACCTGCTCGGCGATACCACAACCGGCAGAGCCACCGCCAACAAACACCACACGCTGCTGGGCAATGGTTTCTTCGCGGGCCTGGCAGGCCGCCATCAGCGTACCTACCACCACAGAGGCCGTGCCCTGCACGTCATCGTTGAAGCAGCACAGTTCGTTACGGTAGCGCTCCAACAGCGGCACGGCGTTAGCTGGGCAAAATCTTCAAACTGCAGCAGCACATTCGGCCAGCGGCGCTTCACGGCAGCAATAAACTCCGCCATAAAAGCATCGTACTCTTCCTGGCCTACCCGTTCATGGCGCCAGCCCATGTACATCGGGTCATCCAGCAGCGCTTGGTTATTGGTGCCTACGTCGATCATGATCGGCAGCGTATAGGCTGGGCTAATCCCGCCGCAAGCGGTGTAGAGCGCCAGCTTACCGATAGGAATGCCCATGCCACCGATACCCTGGTCACCAAGGCCGAGAATCCGCTCGCCATCGGTCACCACGATCACTTTCACGTTATCTTTGGTGGCGCTACGCAGGATATCGTCCATATGCTCGCGGTCCGGGTAGCTGATAAACAGCCCCCGGTGATTGCGGTAGATATTGGAGAACTCCTGGCACGCCTGGCCAACCGTCGGCGTGTAGATAATCGGCAGCATCTCTTCCAGATGCTCAGAGACGAGACGGAAATAGAGCGTTTCGTTGTCATCCTGAATGGCACGAAGGTGAATATGGCGCTCTAAATCGCTATGGCACTGCTGGTACTGGCGGTAAACACGCTCAAGCTGATCATCAATGGTTTCGACTTTTTGTGGCAACAAGCCTATCAGGTTAAACGCTAGCCGCTCCTCCTGAGTAAACGCGCTGCCTTTGTTCAATAGCGGCATTTCAAGCAGCGAAGGACCGGCGTAAGGAATGTACAGGGGGCGTTTACTCGTCGTAGACATAGGCACTCTCTTTTTATGTCAATTGCTGTTGCAATGCAGCAACGCTGGGCGTTGTCGGCGTTTGAGCGTAATGTAACATGCTAGTACGACAAAGGTGGCAGAGACTTGACGTCCTCCCCGCCTAAAGGACGGGGATTCCAACTTCTTGAGGGCAACGTCCTGCCCCGAGACTGAGGATATTCCGGGCCGCATTCACGTCCCGGTCGTGGAGTACACCACACTCCACGCACTCCCAGCCCCTTACTCGCAACCCGTTGACGCCCGGCGGCCCGCTAAGCGAGCCGCACGACGAACAGGCGCGGGTGGTGTTGGTTTCGCGAACGACCTTGAAGACGATGCCTGCGTGAGCGCATTTATATTCCAGCATCGTTTTCAGTTGTGACCAGCCAGCGTCGTAGACGCTTTTGGCCATCTTGGTCTTCGCGAGCTTGGTTGAGGAAACATCGCCCACGACGATTTCGCCGTACTGGTTGACGAGTTTCCGGGAAAACTTGTGCTGCGCGTCCTGGCGACGGTTCTTGATCTTGGCGTGAATAGCTTTTACCCGCCGCTTGTTGCGGGCACGTTGGGCTGTCGCCAACTGGTCTTCCATGCGGCGGTAGAAGCGGCTGTTTTCCAGCCTTCCTCCATCGCTACAGGTGGCCACATCCTTGAGCCCAAGGTCGATGCCAACGGCGCCCTGCCCAAGCGTCGG
>NZ_LVIA01000038.1:0-32354 GCF_001596805.1 Halomonas sp. KX33721
CTAAAGGGCCCAGGCGAGACCAGCTGGTGGATAGGCACGGTGTGGAAGCGCTGCAAGGCGTTGAGCTAACGTGTACTAATGGCCCGTGAGGCTTGACCCTATAACACCCAAGGGGTCTGGTCGCAGTGGTAACGAAAACCGGATACGCAGCAGCAAGCCAACGTGCTTGCTGACAAGAGACGATCACTTACCGCGTCAACGACGAACTCAGCATGATATGCATTACCCGTTACGCCTGACGACCATAGCGAGCGTGAACCACCTGATCCCATGCCGAACTCAGCAGTGAAACCGCTTAGCGCCGATGGTAGTGTGGGGTCTCCCCATGCGAGAGTAGGTCATCGTCAGGCACTTATACTGCAAAAAACCCAGCCAATAGGCTGGGTTTTTTGTTTTTCTATGTGTCGTTTTATGTCCGTGTTTTTATGTCAGAATGTGAACTCCAAGGAGGAGCGCTATGACACAAATGCAATGGGATCAGTTACTTTCCCCTCGACGCCTTCACGATAAACGAACAGATAGCACCCGGGAAATTGGGCGTAGCCCCTTTCATAAAGATCATGATCGCATTGTCTTTTCCGGCTCTTTCCGACGCTTGGGGCGTAAAACCCAAGTGCACCCTCTGACTGAAAACGACCATATTCACACACGTTTAACCCACTCCCTTGAAGTTGGCTGTGTCGGCCGCTCTCTTGGAATGATTGTGGGCGAGCTGCTGCGTGACCGCCTCCCTGACTGGATTACCCCCGCTGATTTGGGCGTTATTGTGCAAACGGCGTGTCTGGGTCATGACATCGGTAACCCGCCCTTTGGTCACGCCGGTGAGTACGCGATACGCGACTGGTTTCGCCGTGCCCAGGGAAGTGGCCTGCTGGAGGGCCTATCAGAGGCAGAGCGCGAAGACCTGCTGACCTATGAAGGCAACGCTCAGGGCTTTCGCGTGATTACCCAGATTGAGTACAACCAGTTTAACGGCGGCATGCGCTTATCGGCGGCTACGCTCGGCACGCTGCTGAAATACCCATGGACGGTACGCTATAGCGGCCGGGCGGGTAAGTTTGGCTGCTACCAGTCAGAGCAGGCGCTGTTAAAAGAGGTAGCAGATGCGGTTGGGCTACTTCCCCAAGGGGAGCAGCGCTGGTGTCGCCACCCATTGGCTTGGCTTGTCGAAGCGGCAGATGATATTTGCTACGCCTTGCTAGACCTGGAAGACGGTCTGGAGATGGGCATTCTTCGCTACGAGGAAGTGGTTGAGATTCTGCGTCAAATTGCCGGTGAGTTCCCACCGGAGTATGCCGAGATGCAGCGTAAAAATGTCTCGCAACGCCGCCGTATCGCCCTACTCAGAGGCGCTGCTATGGAGCGGGCCGTAAACGATGTGGGGGCTGTATTTGTACAGCATGAGCAGGCGCTACTCAGCGGTACCCTCAGCGAAGACTTGTTAGAGCTGTGTCACCCGGATTTAGGTTGGGGTGTGCAGTCCGCCAAGCAGCTGGCTCGTGAGCGTATTTTCCAGAATGAGCGCAAGGCGAAGCTGGAGATTGGTGCTTACACCACGCTGGGTATCCTGTTAGAAGCGTTTATCGGTGCGGCCCATGAGCTGCACCACACCGGGCAAAGCTCTTTCAAGCACCAGCGGGTGCTGGCGTTAATTGGTGAGAATACACCGCTACCCTCATGGACACTCTATGACAGTTACCGGCGAATGCTGGACTTCATTGGCGGGATGACCGACCACTATGCAGTCGATCTTGCTCAAGAGATGGGCGGCCGCTTACGCGGCGACTGAGCCATCCATTAAACGGACGGCTGGCGGAGATGCTTGAGCTCCATCAGCCGTGCTCGTTCCAGCAGAATGTGGATGACCTTATCGTGAATGGCATCGCTCATCTGTCCTGGGGTTAATTCGGTAAGCTGGCGGGCAAGCTGCTCGCCGCTCACTACCAAGATATCTGACGCAGCTTCGCTTGTGTCGATTTCCCAACCGGGAAGCACTAACACCCCTTTCACGGGTACGGGTACGCCGCAGCGCCGCTCTAACCATTGGGTAAGCCAGCTGACACCCTGACGGGTTTTATGCAGCGGCCGCCGCTCCTGCCAGTGGGGGAAGCGTAACCGCTCACGCTCTACCGCCACACAGTTCAGCTCCTTGCCATCGGTACCAATCGCCAGCGCCCTTGCCCGGGTTTCCACCACAAACACGCCATGAGGGGTCACGACGACATGATCGATAGTGAAACTGTCGGTAGGTACATCGTGGAAAACATAATAAGGGTGCGCTTCGGGGCGCACTAAGCGCTCCAGCTCCTGCCCCACCGCCAGCTCGCAGGCAAGCCCCAGCTTTAAGCGTCGAATGCGCTGGTAGTCACGTACTAGCAGCAGCGAAAACGCCAGCACCAAAATGGTACTTAGCAAGCCGTAAAGCGCCCACTCTACCCAGTCTTGTTTATCGACAAACAGCATACGGCCCATGCCATATACTAGCGGCGCTAACGTGACTAATGGCCCCAGGGTGCCATTTAGGAACAGGCTAGAAAAGGCTTGGTCGAGCCTATGACGAAGGGCCTGACCAGGTTCGCGCAGCGGTGCATCAAAGGGTGAGTGTACGCGGGCATCATGAAGACTACGCAAGGCTAATACAATGCCGCCCATGGCTGCCATGGGGAACAAGAAGATGAGCGGTAGTAGGTATTCCAACCAAACCATTGTCGTAACTTGCCCTTTAGCCATGAGCTTAAGGTCGAGCATCGTGTTATATGGCGATGCATCAACCGCCAGCTAATTTTACCTGATAACCCATTGAGGTTAAGGCATCGCGAAGTGTTTCGCGATGATCGCCTTGAATTTCAACCACGCCCTCTTTAACTGCACCACCCGTACCACAGCGCTGTTTAAGCGTTTTGGCCAGCGTCTTAAGCTCTGCGTGGGCCAGTGGGAGACCGCTGATAGTCGTCACGCCTTTTCCTTTACGCCCGCTGGTTTCACGGCGGATGCGCACAATGCCATCTAATGCGGCAAGACGCTCTTGCTCGCTGGTGTCTTCGCAGCAGCAATTATCAATAGGGGCTCGGCAGTCGGGGCAAGTTTTGCCATGCTCAGTGGAGTAAACAAGGCCACCTAGCTGATCACGTAATGAAGCCATACTATTTCTCTGTTGAGTGATGAAGCATTGCGGCCTGCCATCGCTCGTGGGTCAGTTGTTCAACAACGGCAGGCAGTTGGTACATGTTGCTAATCATAATAGCGCCTTCCGGTGTTGCTTCGGCATCGGGGAAGCGATTCAAATGAATCACTGTCATGCCCGCTTGCAGAGCTGCTTGAACGCCAACTAAGGCGTCATCGATCGCTATGCAGTCTTTTGCCGCAAACCCCATGATACTGGCTGCGTGAAGATGTAAACAGGGCTCTGGCTTCCAACAATTAGCGGTATAACCACTAAATAAGCGGTGGCCGAAGTACTGGCTTAGCCCAGTGGCATTGAGTGCGGTGCGAATCTTTGTTTCTGGCCCGTTCGATACCACCGCGCTTGGATAGCGTGATAGGGCGTCAAGTGATTCCCGGGCACCGGGAATGGTGGTTAACTCGTTGGCTAACCGGTCTGCCAGATTGGCCCGCATGGTTTGTTCCATACGGTTTAACCGGTCCGCATCTACTTCACCGTAGCGGGTTTGAAGTTCTGCCACAATGCGTCGGAAGCGGGCACCACGAAACTCCCCTAGGTAATCGGAGGAGGCAAACGGTAGGCCCACCGTATTGAGGCCGCGCGCCATCTCTTCAGCAAGCAGGGGTTCGCTATCGACGAGGGTGCCATCACAATCAAACAGCAGAAGTGGAAGCGGCATGGGAATTCCTTGCAGCGTTACAAGCGCTACTCGCGTTAATTAAGCCGACTAGACTGCTATTGAACGAGATTTTTGGGACTTTGTGAACACTGTTTTATAATTTTTTACGGTTAGCCCGCCTCTAGGTGCCATTTATCCATGTCATCACTAAGTTAACTACCCGGTTTTTAAGGCAATCTATGTTAATCGCTAGGAGAAGAGCTATAGTGGTTAGGCGACGCCGCAATAACTACAAAATGGAGATGTATATGCGATTCAACCCCTGGTTACTCTCATTTGTATTTGGTACCGCGCTGATGGCCTCTTCGGCTAGCGTGTTGGCAGAACCTGAGGCCAACGCCGATAGCGAGCAGCACCAAGCGCTGGATGATGCGGCGCTAGAAGAGAAGTACGGTATTAAGGCAGGTTCTGTTCAGCGCGATGAGCAGCCTTCCTCTGATATGTCGGCTTCGGAAGCGTCTAGTGCTGAAGAGAACGCTGACACGGCCGAAGTCGATAGCAGCACTGAGGCAAAGAACACTGGCTCTGACACCGAGGGCAGCAGCGCTGAGACGGAGAGCATCAGTACGAATGCCGAAAGTGAGAATACCGAAGGTGGCACAGGTGGTACTGGTAGCGCTGAAGATGCGATTGAAAGCGGTGAAGACGAGCAGAGCAACGACGATAACGAGTAACCTACCGCCGTTAGCGGGAGAAGCGTCGTGAGTTGGCGCTACTGCGTAGATGGTAGGGTTTCATCGCTTTCTGGCTGGTAATCCACCAGGGGGCGTACTGACCACTCATCGCGCTGAAAAACGCTTTTTGCATTACGAGGCCAGCTTTTATGCTGGCCTCAATTTTTTCGGTCACCATGCGCTGGTTTTCGCGCATCATAGTGAGAGCTGCCTGGTGAAGAAATGTGGGGTGGCGCTCTCTAGTAATAGCCTATTTGTGCTGCATTGCAACAAAAAAGGCGGCCCGAAGGCCGCCTTAGCGTCGCTAATTGCTTAGCTGCTTACTTAATTTTAGGAGCCAACTCGCCGCGCTCGTAGCGCTGGAACATCGCCTCCAGGCTAATCGGCTTGATTTTGCTCGCGTTGCCAGCAGTGCCAAAGGCTTCGTAGCGGGCAATACACAGATCACGCATAGCGGTGACCGTTTCTTTTAAGAATTTGCGCGGATCAAACTCTGACGGATTCTCTGCCATAAAACGGCGCACAGCACCGGTGGACGCTAGGCGCAGATCGGTGTCGATGTTCACCTTGCGCACGCCATGCTTGATGCCTTCGACGATTTCCTCAACCGGTACGCCGTAGGTTTCCGGAATTTGACCGCCGTAACGGTTGATCACTTCCAGCCACTCCTGCGGCACCGAAGAGGAGCCGTGCATGACCAGATGGGTATCCGGGATGCGCGCGTGGATCTCTTTGATACGCTGAATGGAAAGCGTGTCGCCGGTCGGCGGCTTGGTGAATTTATACGCGCCGTGGCTGGTGCCAATGGCAATCGCCAGCGCGTCGACCTGAGTCGCCTTTACAAACGCAGCGGCTTCTTCGGGGTCGGTCAGCAGCTGTTCCATATCCAGCTTGCCTTCGGCACCAATGCCGTCCTCTTCACCAGCCATGCCGGTTTCCAGGCTACCCAGGCAGCCCAGCTCGCCTTCTACAGAGACGCCACAGGCGTGGGCCATTTCTACTGCGCGACGAGTAACGTCAACGTTGTAGTCGTAATCCATTGGCGTCTTGCCATCTTCACCCAGCGAGCCGTCCATCATGACGGAGGAGAAACCGAGCTGGATAGAGCGCTGGCATACCGCAGGGCTGGTGCCGTGATCCTGGTGCATCACTACCGGAATATGAGGAAACTCTTCCACTGCTGCCAAAATCAGGTGGCGCAGGAAGGGGGCGCCCGCGTATTTACGCGCGCCAGCGGAGGCCTGCACGATCACCGGAGAGTCGGTAGCATCGGCGGCTTCCATGATAGCCCGCATTTGTTCAAGGTTGTTGACGTTGAACGCGGGGATACCGTAGCCATATTCGGCGGCGTGGTCGAGCATCTGGCGCATGCTAATTAAAGCCATGGGGTCACCTTATAGGTTGTCAGTGTGAACGGGTGCAGTGAGCGTGCAAGTTCAATTATTACGTATTAGCCGCGCTTGGCCGCAGCTTCAAGTGCAGCAACAGCCGGTAGCTGTTTGCCTTCAACGTACTCTAAAAACGCCCCGCCACCGGTGGAAATATAGGAAATACGGTCGGCAATGGCGTATTTATCAATCGCAGCGAGCGTGTCACCGCCACCGGCAATGGAAAATGCGCGGCTGTCAGCAATGGCATGGGAGAGCTCCTCGGTGCCTTTGCCAAACTGATCAATCTCAAAAACGCCCACGGGGCCGTTCCACAAAATAGTGCCAGCATCTTTGAGCAGGCTGGCCAAGTGGGCAGCGGTGTCCGGGCCGATATCCAGAATCATCTCGTTATCAGCGACCTGGTCCACCGGTTTCACCACTGCTTCTGCGGATTCAGAGAACTCCGTTGCCACAACAACGTCAGTGGGCAGCGGAATAGAGACTTTCTCCATTAGCGCTTTGGCTTGACCGATCAGGTCGGCTTCGTGGAGCGATTTACCCACATTATAGCCTGCCGCCGCGATAAAGGTGTTGGCGATCCCGCCGCCGACGATAAGCTGGTCGCACTTATCAGAGAGTGCGGTCAGCACGTCGAGCTTCGTGGAGACCTTGGAGCCGCCTACAATAGCCGCCATCGGGCGCGCCGGGTTCGCTAAGGCTTTCTCCAGTGCGTCTAGCTCTTGAGCCAGCAGCGGGCCGGCACAGGCGGTGGGCGCAAAGCGGGCCACGCCGTGGGTAGAAGCTTGAGCACGGTGGGCGGTGCCGAAGGCATCCATCACGAAGATATCGCACAGCGCGGCGTACTGCTTGGCCAGCTGTTCGTCGTCTTTTTTCTCGCCGTTATTGAAGCGCACGTTCTCAAGCAGCACCACGTCGCCGTTGCTGAGCGTGGGCGCGGTGTCGAGGTAGTCGTCGACCAGTTTGACGGGGCTACCCAGCAGCTCGCCAAGGTGTTCGGCCACGGGAGCTAAGGAGAACTCCTCGGCAGGCTCGCCTTCCGTGGGGCGGCCCAGATGG
This sequence comes from Halomonas sp. KX33721, assembly GCF_001596805.1. Classification (NCBI taxonomy): domain Bacteria; kingdom Pseudomonadati; phylum Pseudomonadota; class Gammaproteobacteria; order Oceanospirillales; family Halomonadaceae; genus Halomonas; species Halomonas sp. KX33721. The sequence continues at coordinate 6,964 of NZ_LVIA01000038.1, forward strand.
CTCATGAGCATCACTTTTGCTCCCGCCTTGGCTGCCACTTGAATAGTCGGCAGTGCGGCGCGCAGGCGGGCATCGCTGGAAACACGGCCGTTTTTGATCGGCACGTTCAGGTCTTCACGAATCAGCACGCGCTGCCCTTCCAGGGGCAGGTCGGTCATTTTTTGCACGTTCATGTGAGCGGTTTCCTCGTGTTCAAGCGAATGTAAGAGCGCTAGGTAGTGCTGCCCATCAGTTAGCGAAACGTTGCCAAACGCTGGCTGATATCCAGCATGCGGTTGGCAAAGCCCCACTCGTTATCAAACCAGCACAGCAGCTTGATCAAGCGTGTGCCAGCCACCCTGGTTTGGGTGGCGTCTAGAATGCCAGAGCGGGGGTCATGATTAAAATCGATCGATGCCATGGGGGCTTCGGTATAGCCTAGCACCCCTTGTAAGCGCTGCTGGCTGGCGCTGTGTAGCAGCGCGTTCACCTGGGCGGCACTGGTATCGCGACGTACGGTCAGCGCGGCATCCATGGCCGAGACGTTAATGGTGGGTACCCGCACGTGCAGGCACTCAAAACGCCCGGCCAGGCTCGGCATCAGGCGGCTGATACCCACTGCCAAGCCGGTATCCACCGGCACGATCGACTGCATGGCGGAGCGGGTCAGGCGCAGGTCGGTTTGATGATACGCATCGATCACCGGCTGGTCGTTCATCGCCGAGTGAATCGTGGTGGTAACGCCGTGCTCCAGACCCAATGCTTCATCCAGCACGGTAAGCAGCGGCACTAAACAGTTCGTGGTGCAGGACGCCGCAGAGAGAATGCGCTGGGTGGGGGCAAGCTCATGCTCGTTGATGCCCCACACGATGGTAGCATCCACATCGTTTTCAGCGGGCTGGGAGAACAGCAGCCGCTTGGCCCCAGCCGTTAAGTGCTGCTCGGCGGTGGCGCGATCCTTAAAGCTACCCGAGCACTCCAACACTAGGTCGATATCCAACTCACCCCAGGGCAGCGCTTGCGGTTCGCGTTCGCACAGCACGTGGATGCGCTGGCCGTTGACGAGCAGAGCGCTGCCATCGTTGTCCACCTCACCAGGGAAACGCCCGTGGGTGGTGTCGTAACGGGTGAGATAGGTGATGGTGGCGAGGTCAGAAAGCTCATTAATCGCCACCACCTCAAGTTCTGGGTGTTGGCGTTCCACCAGTGCTCTCAGCACGCACTGGCCAATGCGCCCATAACCATTGATAGCAATGCGATATTTAGTGGAAGCGTTCGCCATGTTGCGATGCGGCTCTTAGAAAAAGTGGCCCGATGATAGCGTATTTCACCGGGGGTTGCTTACCCAGCCCCGATGCCCACTAGCCGCCACGCCAGCGGCAACAGCAGCGCGGTAAAAATACCGGTTAGGCTCATTCCGAGCGAGGCAAACGCCCCGGCGGTAGGGCTAATATCAAACGCCCGCACGGTACCAATGGCGTGCCCATTGAGCCCCAGCGCAAAACCGATGATGCGCTCATCGTTGATACGTAGCAGCCGGGCCGCCAAGCTAACAAAGGGGATGGTCAGCACGCCGGTTACTAGCAGCGAGCCCATTAACAGCGCCACGTTGCCGCCGAGCTGTTCGGTGATGCCGATGGCAATAGGCGCGGTCACCGACTTTGCCGCAATGGAGGCCAAAATGTCTGGGCTCGCTCCCAACAGCCACGCAATGCCCAAGGCATAGCAAGCCGCCAAAGCAGCAGCAATAGGCAGGCAGGCGGCTAGCGGTCGCCAGAGTTCACGGATGTGCGGCAGTTGCTGGTAAAGCGGCATACCCAGCGCCACCGTAGCGGGGCCTAACAGCACGGTTAGCCACGTAGCGCCCTGCTGGTAGGTGGCGTAAGGCAGCCCTAACAGCGCCAGTATTGCGGCCAAAAGGAGTGCCGCGATCAAAATAGCGGGCAGCCAGGAGGGCTTACCCAGCCGTATAAAAACTGCGCTACCCACCAAATAAGCGGCCAGCGTTAGTCCAACGGCCAGTAAAGGCGTTGCGGTTAAGGTGGGCAGCAGGTTAGTCAGCATGGCTGCGTCCCATCAAACGCGTTAGTAACCATAGGGTGGTGAACACGCTGAGCAGCGTGCCGAGTAGCAGGGCGGCCACAATGGCTAGCCATTGGCCTGCCAGCTCATTCAGAATAAAGAATACACCCACCACGCCCGGCATAATCAGCATAGCCAAAAGTGCGATCAGCGGTTGGGCGGCAGCGGCAAGGCTAGCAGGTACTCTACCGATAACGGCAAGAGTAGTGCACAGCAGTAGCATGCCCACCACCCCAGAAGAGATGGGTAAACCGGAGAAGTGAATGACCACTTCTCCGATCAACCAGTAGCTAATTAGCCATAGCAGACCGTTTAGCGCGGGCATCGCGATGCCCGCACTGGGTGACCCGTGAACAGGGGGTTAACCCAGCAGCTCATTGGCTTGTTTAACAATGTTCTCGACGGTAAAGCCGAAGTGCTTGAACAGCTCGCCAGCCGGGGCCGACTCACCAAAGGTGGTCATGCCAATCACGCGGCCATCGAGACCAACGTATTTGTACCAGTAGTCGGCATGGCCAGCTTCGATGGCAATACGCTTGGTGACGGCTTTGGGTAGCACGCTTTCGCGGTAGTCAGCGTCTTGGCCATTAAAACGGTAAGCGGACGGCATGGAGACTACGCGCACGGCTTTACCCTGCTGCTCCAGTTCGGCCGCGGCGTCCATCGCCAGAGAGACTTCGGAGCCCGTGGCAATCAGGATCAGCTCTGGGGTGCCTTCGCTATCTTTCAGCACATAGCCACCGCGCTGGATAGACGCGAGCTGGGCCTTGGTACGCTGCTGGTGGGGCAGGTTCTGGCGTGAAAGAACCAGGGCTGTCGGGCCGGAGTGGCGCTTAATCGCGGCATCCCAGGACGCGGCGGTCTCCACGGCGTCACAGGGGCGCCACGTGTTGAGGTTCGGCGTGGTGCGCAGGCTAGTGAGCTGCTCAATCGGCTGGTGCGTCGGGCCATCTTCGCCCAGGCCAATAGAGTCGTGGGTAAACACGTAGATAGCCTGCTGACCCATCAGCGCCGCCATACGCACGGCGTTGCGCATGTACTCCATAAAGATCAGGAAGGTCGCGCCATACGGCACAAAACCGCCATGCAGGGCGATACCGTTCATCACCGCGCCCATGCCGAATTCACGCACACCGTAGTGCAGGTAGTTGCCGCTGGCATCGTCGGGGGTGATCGCTTTCGCGCCCTTCCAGAACGTCAGATTAGATGGCGCTAAGTCAGCGCTGCCGCCGAGCAGTTCCGGCATTTGCGGGCCAATCACGTTCAGCGCTTCAAACGACGCTTTACGCGAGGCAATGCTGTCGCCTTTCTCTTGGGCCTGCTCGATCAGCGCTTCAGTCGTCAACTCCGTGGGCAGCTGCGCTTTCATGCGGCGCTTGAATTCACGTGCTTCTTCCGGGAAGGCTTCGGTGTAGCGAGCGAAGCGGCCTTCCCACTCTTGCTGGCGCGTTTTACCGGCGTCGCGGGCATCCCAGGCGGAGTAAATCGGCTCGGGGATATGGAAAGGCGCGTGCTCCCAGCCCAACTGCTTACGTGCCAGTGCCACTTCTTCGTCACCCAGCGGTGCGCCGTGAGCTTCTTCTTTGCCCTGCTTGTTGGGGGCACCAAAACCGATAATGGTTTTGCAGATGATCAGGCTTGGCTTGTCGTCATGGCTCTTCGCCAGCTCAATGGCCGCCTTGATCTCATCAGGCTTATGGCCGTCGACGTTCGGCACTACGTGCCAGCCGTAGGACTCAAAGCGCTTGGCCGTATCGTCGGTAAACCAGCCTTCGACTTCGCCATCGATAGAGATGCCGTTGTCGTCGTATAGCGCAATCAGTTTGCCTAGCTGCTGAGTGCCTGCCAGGGACGCCGCTTCGTGGGAGATACCCTCCATCAAGCAGCCATCGCCCAAGAAGCACCAGGTGTGGTGGTCAACGATGGTGTGGCCGGGGCGGTTGAACTGCGCGGCCAGGGTTTTCTCGGCAATCGCGAAACCGACCGCGTTGGCAAAGCCTTGGCCCAGCGGGCCAGTGGTGGTTTCGATGCCAGGAGCGTAGCCGAACTCCGGGTGGCCAGCGGTGGGCGAGTGCAGCTGGCGGAAGTTTTGCAGCTGTTCCAGGCTGAGTTCATAGCCGCTCAAGTGCAGCAGCGAGTAGAGCAGCATGGAGCCGTGGCCATTCGACAGCACGAACCGATCGCGATCGGCCCACTTGGGGTCTTCGGGGTTGTGCTTGAGGTAGTCATTCCACAGCACCTCGGCAATATCAGCCATACCCATGGGGGCGCCAGGGTGGCCGGATTTGGCCTTCTGAACAGCATCCATGGAAAGGGCGCGAATGGCATTGGCCAGCTCAAAACGGGACGGCATGGGGGTGCTCCTCGCCTGAAAACGGAAAGAATAAAGGTGCTATTGTCGCTGACTTCCCCGGCGGCGGCAAATTCTCAGGGGCACGTTGTGGGAAGAACTTGCAACAGCGTGTAGACTCTGGCTCCCGAAGTGGTGGTGAAAGTGATGGTGCCGCTTCTTTATACGGGCAGGGAACTTCCTGCCATGATTTCCTGCTGATGCTGCGGTCATAACAGAGCAGCCGTCATACAGAGGGTCGAGTGCGCGATGAGCGAATATTCCCTGTTTACCTCCGAGTCCGTTTCCGAAGGCCATCCCGATAAGATTGCCGACCAGATTTCAGACGCGGTGTTAGATGCCATTATCGCCCGGGATAAACAGGCCCGCGTTGCCTGTGAAACGATGGTGAAGACGGGCGTTGCCATTATTGCCGGTGAGATCACCACCTCCGCGTGGGTGGATCTAGAGACGCTGGTGCGTGATGTGATTACCGATATCGGCTACACCTCTTCTCAGGTGGGCTTCGACGGTGCCACGTGCGGCGTCATCAACCTGATTGGCAAGCAGAGTGTCGATATTGCTCAGGGCGTTGATCGTACCAAGCCGGAAGATCAGGGCGCGGGCGACCAGGGCTTGATGTTTGGCTATGCCACGAACGAAACCGATTCGTTCATGCCTGCGCCGATCCACTACTCGCACCGTTTGGTCGAGCGTCAGGCGGAGCTGCGTAAAAACGGCCTGTTGCCGTGGCTGCGTCCGGATGCCAAAAGTCAGGTGACTTTCCGCTATAACGCTGAAGGCCAACCGTGTGGCGTCGATGCGATTGTTCTGTCGACTCAGCACGATCCGGAAATCGACCAGGAAGACTTGCGCAAAATGATTAAGCGTGAAGTCATTGAGCAGGTGATTCCCGCTGAGTGGTTGGATGCCAATACCCAGTACCACATCAACCCGACCGGCAAGTTCGTGATTGGCGGCCCGGTGGGCGACTGTGGCCTGACCGGTCGTAAGATCATCGTCGATACCTACGGCGGCATGGCGCGCCACGGTGGCGGTGCGTTCTCGGGTAAAGATCCGTCGAAAGTAGACCGCAGCGCCGCGTACGCTGGCCGCTATGTGGCGAAAAACGTCGTAGCAGCGGGCCTGGCGGACAAGTGCGAGATTCAGGTCTCCTACGCCATTGGCGTGGCAGAGCCTACCTCGGTGTCTATCGACACCTTCGGTACTGGCAAAATCGACGACGCGAAAATCGTCGAGCTGGTGCGCGAGCACTTCGATCTGCGCCCCTACGCGATCACCAAGATGCTGGATCTGCTGCACCCGATGTACCGTCTGACGGCGGCTTATGGCCACTTTGGCCGCGAGCCGTTCGAGCACAGCTACAGCTGGGTAGACGACAAAGGCGAAACGCACACCGAGACGTTTACAGCCTTCCCGTGGGAAAAAACTGACAAAGCAGACGCGCTGCGCCAGGCCGCTGGCCTATAAGCTTCCCGTAAGCGCAATGAGCGTCATGGGTTAGCGAAAAGCGCCCCTTGGTTCACGCCAGGGGGCGCTTTTTTTATGGGTCGAAAACGGCTCCGAGAGCGGCTTGCCGCGCATTGCATCTCTGTCAGTTTCATATAAGTTAATTTTAATAAGGGCTGAAAATTTCCCGTTTACCACGTGAGGATGCGTATGTCGGGTCGGCGAATAACAGGAATGGCGAACCTAGCGGCAGCTTGGTTAATGAGTGTCACTTTTTCCGCACAGGCAGACACCTGCCCCGACTGGCCCGCCGAGCGGCTGGCGCTGGAAACCCAGGCGCTAGCCGAACATATCAAAGTATGGGACCGCGCCTACCATGATAACGGCGAATCGCTGATTGCTGATGAGCTGTACGACCAGGCGCTGGCACGGCTGGAAAACTGGCAAGCTTGCTTAGATTCACCGATTCCCCATCGGCCTCTGACCCGCATCACGAGCAGCAGCGGTACCCGCACCCATCCGGCCGCCCAAACCGGACTCACGAAAGCCGATGAGGACGGCATTCGACGCTTTACCAGCCGCCGCGAAGACCTATGGATTCAACCCAAGGTGGATGGTGTGGCGGTGACGCTGCGTTACCAGGGCGGGGAGCTCGTCGAGGCGGTTAGCCGTGGAGACGGCGAGCGGGGGCAGGATTGGACGGCGCGGGTTCAGCAGCTGCCCGGTGTGCCCGTTACGCTTCCTGAGCCCGTCTCTGCGGTGCTGCAGGGCGAGCTTTACTGGCGGCTGGATAATCACGTGCAGGCACGCCAGCCAGATTCGGGTGCCCGAGGTGCCGTGGCCGGTGCCATGGCGCAGCGCGACCCAAGCCAAGAGACGCTGAATCGCATCGGATTATTCGTATGGGACTGGCCGGATGGCCCGACGCAGATGACCGAACGGCTGGCACAACTGACGGCGCTGGGTTTCGATACGGCCGATTACACCCACTCGATCAGCGGCCAGGAGGCGGCCGCCGAGTGGCGCGAGCGGTGGTTCAACGGCCCGCTGCCGTTTGCCACCGACGGTGTGGTGTTAAAACAGGCTGATCGCCCTAGCGTGCGTAGCTGGTCGTCATCGCCCCCTGAGTGGGCGGTAGCATGGAAGTATCCGTCTCAGCAGGCGCTAGCCCAGGTGCGCGGGGTCGAGTTTCGGGTGGGGCGAACTGGGCGCGTAACGCCGCTGCTATGGCTCTACCCGGTAACTCTGGAAGGGCGGCGCATCAGTCGCGTGTCGCTGGGCTCATTGGAGCGCTGGCAGGCGTGGGACGTGCGACCAGGTGACCAAGTGGCGGTGACGCTGGCGGGCCTGACGATTCCTCAGGTAGACAGCGTGGTGTGGCAAACACGTGAAAGAGCCGCCCTAAGCGCCCCGCCGCCCGAGCGTTACCATCTGTTGAGCTGCTTTACGCTAACGCCCGAGCGAACATCAGAATGCAGCGCCCAATTGCTGGCCCGCTTAACCTATCTCAGCGAGCAGCTGGGCATGCGTGGAATTGGCGAAGGCACTTGGCAGGCGCTGATGGAGGCCGGTGTGGTTACGGAACTATTGGGTTGGTTGGCACTAACGCCGGAGCAGCTTCAACAGGCCCACGGTATTGGCGCTACCACCGCCGCAGCGCTGATGGCACAGTTCGACGCGGCGCGCCAAGCGCCCTATGCGACATGGCTGACGGCGCTGGGAATGCCCCCCGGTGGCGACGCTGGGCTGGGTGATTGGTACACCCTCGCGGGCTACTCTCGAACCGATTGGCAAGCCGTGCCTGGCGTTGGCCCGGTGCGCGGCGAAGCGCTCGTTGCCTTCTTCAGCCACCCAGACGTTCAGCGCATGGCCCGCCTGCTGCAGCTGGCGGGCGTCGATGGGTTTTAACCGAGCCCGGTGAGCCGCAGCATCAGCCCCAGATAGAGCGGTATCAACAGCGGTGCCAGCAGCGTGGTGGTGAGTACCGCTAAAGCACCTTTCTGCGGCTGAATGCCCAACTCCATCGCCACGACCACCACGTTAGAGGCCATGGGCACCACGCCAAATAGCAGCAGTGCCATCGCCAGCTCCGGTGCGAGTGGCGTGAACTGCTGGAGCACCAGCACCGCCCCCAGCATTACCAGTGGCCAGAGCAGATAGCGCAGGCCCACGCAGGTCGCCACAAAGCGTGTATCCCACGCGGCGAGGGTGACCTGGCTTAACGTCATGCCAATAATCATCATGCCCAGCAGGGTATAGGTGGCGGGGAAAACGGCTAACGAACTCATCAGTGACTCAGGCAGCGTGGCGTTGAGCGCGTTTAGCAGCAGTGCTAGGAAAAAGGCATAAATCAGCGGCAGGCGGGCAATTTTGGCAAGGCTCTGGCGTACCGAGAAGTGGCCCCGGGCGCTCAAATAAAACCCCACCGTGAACTCATACAGGTTGATGCCCAGCATGCAGAAGAGGTACAGCGTCACCCCTTCCGGCGGTAGCAGAATCAGCGCGACGGGCAGCCCAAAGTAGCCGGTATTACCGGTGCCAGAAGAGAACGCCAGCAGCGCGCCTTCCTGCGGGCCAAAGCGGTGTTGGGTAGCCCAGCGCACGGCCAGTGCCATGGCGCTGACCAATAGAAACATCGCCAGGGTGAGCACCAAATACTCTAAGGTGGGGCCGCCATTCATCAGCGCGCGAAAAATTGTCAGCGGCGCGATCAGGTACACCAACAAGGTAGCAATCGGGCGCGGGTCTATTTTCAACCGTTGGGCGGCAATAAAGCCCAGCCCCACATACCCTATCAGCATGAGCAGCGGGCCCATTAAAGCGCTGGGTGCTAAGTCCATATCTCCTCCTTGATAGACGCGGTGGTGCCAACATGAGCCGAATTGAAGGTCGACCGTGGAATCTTTCATTAGCCGCTGCGCGGCGAAGCAGCGAGAATACCCTAAATAATGATCACGTTACCGCACTGCGAGGACAAACCATGAGCAGCCAAGAGCATCCGTTAGGTATTAGCTTTGAATTCTTTCCGCCCAACACCGATGCAGGTCGGGAGAAGCTAATTCACGTGCGTGATGAGCTGGCCGCTCGTAACCCGCGTTTCTTCTCGGTCACCTACGGCGCGGGTGGCTCCACTCAGGCGCGCACTCGGGATATCGTGCGCACCGTTAGCCAAAGTGGCATCACCACGGCGCCGCACCTCTCCTGCATCGGCAGCGAAAAGGCTCAGCTGCGCGACTTACTGGCGCAGTACCGGGAAGAGGGCGTCGATAGCCTAGTGGCCCTGCGCGGTGACATGCCCTCCGGGATGGCCAGTATCGGAGAGCTGCGCTACGCCAATGAATTGGTAGAGTTCATTCGTGACGAGACGGGCGACCACTTTGACATCGCGGTCGCGGCGTATCCGGAATCTCATCCACAGGCCCCCAGCCTCGATAAGGATGTGGAAAACTTTGCCCGCAAGATGAATGCGGGTGCCAACATGGCGATTACCCAGTACTTCTTTACCGCCGATGCCTACTTCCACTTCGTTGATAAAGCGCGTGCGCTGGGCGTCGAGCAGCCGATCATTCCCGGCATCATGCCGATCACCAACTACACCAAACTGGCACGGTTTTCCGATGCCTGCGGCGCGGAAATTCCCCGCTGGATTCGCAAGCAGTTAGAAGCCTACGGCGATGACAGCGACGCCATTTCCGCCTTTGGTACCGATGTAGTGACTCGCCTGTGTGAACGCCTGCTGGACGGCGGCGCGCCGGGCCTGCACTTCTACACGCTGAACCAATCGGCACCAGCGCTGAAAGTGGTGGATAACCTCAGCTAACGCTGCCGTTTACCCGCAAAACCGGCCTGCATCTCTGAATGCAGGCCGGTTTTTTTATGGTAGTTCTAAAGGTACGAAAAAAAGCCGGAACCTCTCGGTTCCGGCTAGTGCATAGCTTGGCTCTAGTAACGTAACGGTTTACGCAGCGCTTGCCGTTGCCTTGCCTTTGCCACCATGCTGCTTGCGCTGCATGATAAACAGCACCGTACCAATCGCTAGGCCAACAATGTCGGTGTAGATGCCGCCGTAGATCAAGAACATGGCACCGACCAGCATCACTAAGCGCTGGGGTAAGTTCACCGGACCGAAGAACCACTTCTGAACCATGCCCGAGAGCAACACAATGCCTAGCGTGGCGGTGAGGCCTACGCGCAGGATCTGCGTGGCGGAGCCTTCCATCAGCATCGCCGGGCTGTAGAAGAACATAAACGGCACGATAAACGCCGCCAAGCCAATCTTGAACGACGCCACCGAGGTGCCCATGGGATTATCCCCAGAAATACCGGCGGCTGCGTAAGACGCAAGCGCCACGGGCGGGGTAATGGCTGATACCACGGCGAAGTAAAACACGAAGAAGTGGGCGACGAGTGGTTCGATACCAATGTTGATCAAGCCCGGTGCCACGACCGATGCCGCCACCGCGTATGCCGCCGTGGTGGGCATGCCCATCCCCAGCATGATGCTGATCAGCATCGCAAAGAACAGTGCCAACAGCTGGCTAACGCCCGCCAAGCCCAGCAGCAGCGAAGAGAAACGAGCACCTACACCGGTCAGCGAGATAACGCCGACAATCAAACCTGCACAGGCACAGACGGCGATAATCTGAATCGACATGGTACCGGCAAGCTGAAGCGCTCTCAGAATCGCGCGAAGGCCCATTTTGTTAGGGGAGAGCCAGCTCACTACCGCCGCAGAGGCAGTGGCCAGGGTACCGGCACGAATGACCGAGTAACCCATGAACAGCGCCACGATCAAAATGATGATCGGCGCGAACAGGTAGACTTGCTTCACTAGCTTGGAGAACAGCGGAATCTCATCTTTGCGCATGCCGCGCATGCCTTTACGGGCGGCTTCAAAGTCGACCATAAAGTAGATAGAAGCAAAGTAGAGAATGGCGGGGATAATCGCAGCAATAGCGATCTCGGTATAAGGAATACCGGTCACTTCTGCCATGATGAATGCGCCTGCGCCCATGATCGGCGGCATAATTTGGCCACCGGTAGACGCGGCAGCTTCAATGGCACCGGCGCTACGGGCCGGGTAGCCCACTTTCTTCATCAGCGGAATGGTCAAAGAGCCTGTCGATACCACGTTACCGGCAGACGTACCGTTAATCATCCCCATCAGGCCAGAAGCGAAGATAGCGACTTTCGCGGGGCCGCCGCGAGCACGACCTGCCGCGGCAAAGGCGAAGTTGACGAAGTAGTCGCCCACTTTAGACGCCTGCAAGAAGGCGGCAAAAATGATGAATAGAATAATATAGGTGGACGAGACCGCCGTGGTCGGGCCGAGTATGCCCGCATCGGTATAGACCTGACTAAAGAAGCGCTGGACCGATAGACCAGGGTAGCCCAGGAAGCCGGGTAAATAGGGGCCTGCAAAGACGTAGGTCAGAAATACGGCTGAAATGACGACCAGCGCCAAACCTGCCACACGGCGAGTCAGTTCGAGAATCAGCAGTGAGCCCGCGATGGCGGCCCAAGAGATACCAGGAGGCGCAAATGAGGTGCCGGTGGACATCCGCATGCTGGTGTTAAATGCCATTAGCAGGTAGCCAGCGCTGGCCAAAGCACACACCATTAACACTAAGTCGGCGGGATTAAGGCGGTGGCGTGCCTGACGATAGAACCAAGACAGCACAATCGCGCCTGCTGTGGTGGCCATCAGTGGGTAGCCAAAGTGCAGCGTCTCCACGGCCGGGTCGATGCGCATGGCACCGCCGTTGATGGCCTGCTGCATCAAGAATACTTGCACCAGCGAGTAAACCGCAGGAACCAGCAGCGCATAGCTCACCCATTTCAGCCAAGCAGGGGAGGCCTGCTGGTCATCTTCAGCAAAGCGGGCACCGGCAAACAGCCCGTAACCCAAAATTAATGCACCGGCGATGTGTACGATACGGAACGACCAGGTTTCCATGGGGTACACGTTGAGTGAAAACAGGTGGAAACCTGAATAGGCAATCGCCAGTGCTGCAAATAATAGGAACTGCCAGCCAACGAACAGGCGGCGGTTGGGCTCAACAACTTCTTCATCGACGCCATCAGCAATCGATTCTGGCGTTGATGAAGCAGCTAAGGCGTCATCCTTGAGGCCGTTGGGGTCTTGGTTGGTATTGTGACTCATCAGAGGTCACCCTCACAGCAAAAGCAGAGAAAGGGGGCAAGAGCAAACGCTGCCCCGCCCGACAGGGTCGGCAGCGGGGCAGCGCGATGGTGCGTGGAGCTTACTTGATCATGTCGTCAGAGATATCGTAACCGTTCTCTTCGTACCAGCGTGCTGCGCCTGGGTGGAAAGGCAGTACCGTGTTGTGCACGATGTTTTCCGGAATGCTGGTTTCAGCACTGCGGTGTACGTCGCGCATCCGATCATTGTTTTCCATGGTGGCTTTCGTGACTTCATAGATGAAGTCTTCCGGCAGGTCGCAACCGGCAATGGCGAAGTTCCACATGGAAACGGCGCGAGCATCCTCTTCCAGCGTGGTGTAAGTGCTGGCGGGGATGGTGAACTCAGCAACCGGATAGTTGTCCAGCACAGTCGCCAGCTCTTCTTCGGTAAATTCGATGATATTCACGTCGGTTTGGACTTCCAGCTGGCTAACTGCCGGAATCGGGATGCCTGCTGCAAAGGCGACAACGTCCAGCAGACCGTCCTGAAGCTGGCCACCCAGATCCGACCAGCCGCCGTTACGACGCTCGAAGTTCACACCCAGGGTTTCCAGCATGGCCGGGAAGTAGGTGTCAGAGGTAGACGCCGCTGGGCCGAAACCGATGCGCGCACCGTCGGGGATGTCGGAAATAGTTTCAATACCGGAGCTAGAGAGCGCAGCGATAGAGAACGGGGTTTCATACATCGGGAACAGCGCGCAAACGTTGTCCATGACTAGGCCAGGTGCCAGCGGGCTTTCGCCTTTGATGGCATCAGACGCCGGACCCATAGTGGTTAGGCCAAACGCCATATCGCCACTATGTACTAGCGCCAGGTTTTGGGTAGGGCCACCAGTCACTTCGCCGCCGCCTGAAACACCGAGCTCATCGGCGATGAAGTTTGCCCAGCCAGAGCCATAAACGAAGTAGGTGCCGCCTTGACTTGCCGTACCAACAGTAAAGTTAGTGGGCCATTCAGAGCGGTCCGCATGGGCAGTGCCTGCAGCAAGTAACGCGCTGCCTGCGAGCAGAGCGACAGTTTTGGGCATCGTATTGCGCATGGCGAGATTTCCTAAGCTGTTATTGGGGTTATCGTCTGGCGCGTGTGGGACACCGCCAGTGCTTCATCATTAAGCAGCTTATATAGAGCGATACTTGTGCCACATATACGATTTAATATAGAAATCAATGCATTAAAAATTTTCTCTTCAACTTTGGTTGAAAAGCAAAAGCCATTAAGTGTCTGGCTTTGCGCACGCTCTAGATAGGGTGGTGTGCGGTTTTTCACACACTTTTCAAAGGAGGCACCTAGCGATGCAGCCGCTGCACCGCTAGCGAGGGGCGTTATTTGTTTTTACCTGGGTCAAGAATGCGAACCGGCTGCACATCCTGGATTTTTTGCTCATCACGCACCTGATTCACTCGTGTAGTGAGCTCGGGGGTCGCTTCGTCTTCAATGGGCAGCTGTTCGAAGAAATCACAGCTCACGCATTCACGGTAGCGGATGCCGTGCTGCTCCCACGCACGAATGCGGTCCATGGCGGCACAGCGGGGGCAGGTCACGCCTGCAATAAAACGCTTAATACTCGACATACATACACTCCCAACGTGCGGCGGCAACGCCGCCGCACCGGATAAAAATAGCCAGCTTAGGCGGCGCGAATACCGCTATGGCGCAGCAGCGGTTCGACGCTAGGTTCGCGGCCTCGGAAGGCACGGAATAGCTCGGCGGCATCCCGCGCACCGCCTTGCTCAAGAATTTCCTCGCGGAAGCGCTGGCCAGTGTCTGGGTCAAAAATCCCGGCTTCTTCAAAGGCGCTCCAGGCATCGGCAGAGAGCACTTCTGCCCATTTATAGCTGTAGTAGCCCGCTGCGTAGCCGCCTGCAAAGATGTGGCTGAAACTGTTTTGGAAGCGGTTGAAGTCGACCACGGGAACGACAGAGGTTTGGCGACGCACGTCGTCGAGCAGCGTCTGAACATCGCTGGCCGAAGGCGCTTCCAGCTCGTGATGGAGGCGTAGGTCGAACAGAGAAAACTCGATCTGACGCACCATGCCCATGGCGGACTGGAAGTTTTTCGCCGCTTGCAGGCGCTCGAACAGAACGTCCGGCAGCGGTTCGCCGGTATCCACATGTTTGGCCAGCAGGTCGAGGCCTTCCCGCTCCCAGCAGTAGTTTTCCATAAACTGACTGGGCAGCTCGACGGCATCCCAGGCGACGCCATTAATGCCGGAGACGTCTGCCACCTCTTGCTTGGTTAGCATATGGTGCAAGCCGTGACCAAACTCGTGGAACAGCGTGGTCACTTCATCATGGGTCAGCAGCGCAGGCTTGCCGCCCACCGGCGCGGTGAAGTTGCAGGTCAAGAAGGCCACTGGGAGCTGCACGCCGTTCTCGGTTTTACGGCGTACCCGGCAGTCAGCCATCCACGCACCGCCCCGTTTGCCTTCGCGGGCGTAGAGATCCAGATAGAACCCGGCAATCGGTTTGCCCTGTTCGGTAATACGGAAGAAGCGCACGTCGTCGTGATAGCTCGGAGCGCTGCTGTCTTCTTTTACCTGAACGTTGTAAAGACGCTCGACGACTTGGAACAAGCCATCCACGACCCGCGGCGCGGGGAAGTAGGGGCGAAGCTGCTCTTGGGAAATAGCGTAGCGTGCTTCGCGCAGTTTCTCGCTGGCGTAGGCGACATCCCAAGGTTTGAGAGCATCGATACCTAGCTCGTCACGGGCGTAGGCGCTGAGTTCGGCAAACTCCTTCTGCGCTTGCGGCTTGGCGCGGCGGGCGAGGTCTTCCAAAAAGTCCAGCACCTGCGCGGGGGAGTCTGCCATTTTGGTAGTTAGCGAGTAGTCGGCGTAGGTGTCGAAGCCCAGCAACCGCGCCAGTTCCTGACGCAGGGCCAGAATCTCTTCCAAAATGGGGGCGTTGTCGAACTTGCCCGCGTTGGGGCCCTGGTCGGAGGCGCGGGTCACGAAGGCAGTATACACTTCTTCGCGCAGCTCGCGGCTGTCGGCGTAGCTGACGATGGGGAAGAAGCTGGGGAAATCCAGCGTAATGCGGTAGCCATCAACGCCTTTAGCGTCTGCCAGGGCTTTAAGAGTTTCCAGAGCGCTCTCAGGAACGCCTGCCAGCGCGTCGCGATCCTGAATGTCTTTATGCCATGCCTGGGTGGCGTCCAGAACGTTGTTGGAGAACTGGTTAGAAAGCGTAGAGAGGCGGGACTGAATCTCGCCGTAGCGTGCCTTCTTATCCGCCGGTAGGTCGACCCCGGCCAGTCGGAAATCGCGCAGGGCATTATCCACCGTGCGTTGCTGGGCAATTGTTAGCGTTGCCCAGCTCTCGCTCTCTTTCAGCGCCTGCCAGCCCTTAAATAGCCCTTCGTGCTGACCGACCCAGGTGCCAAACGCAGAGAGTTTTTCCAAGCAGGCTTGGTAAGCATCGCGCAGCTCTGGGGTATTCATGGTGCCGTTGAGGTGCGACACCGGCGACCAAGCTTGGGAAAGACGGTCATTCACTGCTTCCAGCGGTGCGGCAAAGTTGTCCCACGTTGGGGAGGTGGCAGCGGCCTGTTGGGCGAGGCGATCAATCGCCTCGCGGCTCTCATCGAGCAGCGTTTCCACGGCGGGTACCACGTGGTCGGCACGAATGTCGGCGAAAGGGGGAAGCTCGTGGCTCTCTAGCAACGGGTTGCGGGACATAAGCACCTCGGTAGCAATCAAGTTAGGGGCGCACAAAACGTGCGCTGATGATGACACAGTGCGGGCAGTGAGGCGTTGTTTCAATGCTTGACCCGCTGCAAGCGTTTGGCCTGGGGGCAGGCGCCTGCTAGTCTTGCCGCCTTTCCATATCCGTAATCTGCAAGTGTCACCAATCAAGTGCCACCCATGGCAGGAGCAAGTAATGAGTGAAACGCTAGAGCGCTGGGGGTCGAAACGGGCCTTTATCTTGGCGGTAACAGGTGCTGCGGTTGGGCTGGGTAATATTTGGCGCTTTCCCTATGTGGCAGGAGAGAACGGCGGTGCTGCTTTCCTGTTGATTTACGTAGCGTTCGTGCTGCTGTTAGGCATTCCCGTGATGATGGCGGAAATCCTGATTGGGCGTGCCGGGCGGCGCGGGCCGATGCAGGCGCTGGGGGTGCTGGCGTCAGAAGCCGGGGCTTCACGGCACTGGCGCTGGCTGGGGCTCTTCGGCGCGTTCACCGTGTTCTGTATTTTGTCGTTTTACTCGGTGGTCTCCGGCTGGTCGATTGAGTTTTTAGTGGCCTCGGTGAATGGCAACTTTAACGGTGCCAGCGCAGCTGAGATCGGCGCAGGGTTCGAAGCGTTTCTGGCGAATCCTGGGCTGCTGATCTTCAACCACTCGCTGTTCCTCTTCATGACCATGACGGTGGTAGCAGCCGGGGTGGCCAAAGGGCTCGAGCGGCTCAATAACCTGCTGATGCCGCTGCTATACGGTTTGCTGCTGCTATTAGCCATTTACGCCACGACCACGTCGGGCTTTGGTACCGCGCTGTCGTGGCTCTTTTTGCCCTCTTTTGAAGACGTGACGGCAGAAGTCGTTCTGCACGCCATGGGGCATGCGTTCTTTACGCTGGCGGTGGGGGCATGTGCCTTGATGGCTTATGGGGCTTATATGCCCGATGAGCAGAGCCTGCCGAAGGCGGCCTTTGCCGTGGCGGTGCTGGATATTAGCGTGGCGCTGCTGGCGGGCATTGCGATTTTCTCGGTGGTGTTTGCTCAGGGCATGGACCCCGCCGATGGACCAGGGCTGATGTTCGTGACGCTGCCCATCGCGTTTTCCGAGTTGCCCTGGGGCTCGTTCTGGCTCAGCGTATTTTTCCTGCTGCTGCTGCTGGCCACCTGGACCTCGGCGATCAACCTTGCCGAGCCGATGGTGGCCACGTTGCAGGGGCTGGGCTGGCGGCGCAGTATCTCGACCGCCGTGGTGGCGATCAGTGTCTGGCTTCTGGGCCTACTATCGGCATTCTCGTTCTCGACGCTGGCCGAGTTTAGGCCGCTGTTCGGGCGTAACGTGTTCGAACTGGTAAGCAGTATTCCGCCCGATATTTTCCTGCCCTTGGGTGGTTTGCTGATTGCTACCTTTGCCGCTTGGGTGATGCCGCAAGCGCTGGTCGTGAAAGCGCTGGGCGTGGGCGATGGTGGCTATGTCATGTGGCGCAATATTGTTCGCTGGGTCTCGATTCCACTGACGTTTATTGTTCTACTCGGTGGGTTGCTATAGTGCTGTCATCCCGCGTCGTCACGAAATGCGAAATGCTTTAGAGGAGTGTGCCATGAGCAGTGCCCTAAGGACGTATCAAGGAGTCTCGCCGCAGTTGGGTGAGCGTGTCTACATCGATCCCGCCAGCGTGGTGATTGGCAATGTCACGCTCGGCGATGACTGCTCGGTATGGCCGATGACGGTGATTCGCGGCGATATGCACCGCATCACCATTGGCGCGCGCACCAGCGTTCAAGATGGCAGCGTGCTGCACATTACCCACGCCAGTGATTTCAATCCTGATGGTTTCCCGCTCACGATTGGCGACGATGTGACCATTGGCCACAAGGCAATTTTGCACGGTTGCACCCTGGGCAGCCGCATTCTGGTGGGAATGGGCGCCATCGTGATGGATGGTGCAGTGGTTGAAGATGAGGTGATTATTGCTGCTGGCGCGGTAGTGACACCGGGCAAACGATTGGAGAGCGGTTACGTTTATGCCGGTAACCCTGCG
Source organism: Halomonas sp. KX33721 (assembly GCF_001596805.1). Taxonomy (NCBI): domain Bacteria; kingdom Pseudomonadati; phylum Pseudomonadota; class Gammaproteobacteria; order Oceanospirillales; family Halomonadaceae; genus Halomonas; species Halomonas sp. KX33721. The sequence continues at coordinate 24,741 of NZ_LVIA01000038.1, forward strand.
AAAGCGCTGCGCCCGCTCAAGGAGAAAGAGCGGGCTTTCTTCCCCTATACCGCAGGCAATTACGTTAAGTTAAAAGATCAGTTCCTTATGGAAGCCGCCGAAGCACGCTAAGCGTTTGCCTTACCACTCTTTTTTCTAACCTAGCCATGTTGCGCGCACTGAAAGTCTGGTAATTTATCCAGTTTTCTAGGGTGCCGCGACATGGCTAATTTTCGCACGCATATAACGGTTGCAGCAGCGGGCGGCACGCTAATGGCTTACGTTGGCTGGCAGGCGCAGTGGTGGGTAGCTCCACAAGCCCTGCTGGTCATTGCCCTGGTGGCCTTTGGCGGTATTCTCCCTGACATTGATGCTGACCGTTCTCGCTCTATCCGGCTGATTTTTAATATTTTATCAGTGCCTTCGCTGGTGCTGGGTGTGCTGTTGCTGCAGCCGTGGTTAACACCTGGGCTACTGCTCGTGGCGTGTGGTGGGATTTACTTCAGTGTGCGCTACTTGGCAGCCGTGCTTTTTTCACGCCTGACAGTGCATCGAGGTATCTGGCATTCACTCATGGCGGCAGGGCTGTGTGCGTTGGCTACGGCTGCGCTAAGCTTTCACTTGCTTGCCCAGCCTGCCTGGCTGGCGTGGGGCCACGGGGCTGCAGTACTGTTTGGGTTTATTATTCACTTGAGTTTGGATGAACTGTTTAGCGTCGACCTCGAAGGGGCGCGCTTAAAGCGCTCTTTCGGTACTGCGCTAAAGCTTGGCGATAGCCGCCGTCCACTTTCCAACCTATTAATGTTGATCGCCATGCTTATCTTGGTGCCCTGGGTGCCGCCTTGGGGAGTGCTGGTTGAGCTATTTCATCAGGGTTCGCTGCTGTGGCGATAGTCGCCAGCGCTTAAACCGTGCTTTTTGAGCTTGTCATAAAACGTTTTGCGGGGGATTCCTAAATGGTGGCAAACATCCGTCACTCGTCCTTGGTGGCGCGCTAGCGACTGACTGATCAAGCTCTTTTCAAACAGCTCTACTTGGCGGGGTAGCGTTAGCTCTTGAGTGTCGGCAGCGACACCCTCCAGCAGGGCATCAAGACGGTAGTCAAACGCGGCTCCCAGCAGTACATAGCGCTCGGCTAGGTTACGCAGTTCACGCACATTTCCCGGCCAGTCGTGGGCCAGGAGGGTGGCAATGGCGTGGCTATCTAGAGTGGGCGCTTCAAGCCCGCTGCGATTCGCCGCCACCACGGCAAAGTGTTGGAACAGTAAGGGAATGTCTTCTCTTCGCTCGCGAAGTGCTGGCAGCGGTAGGGTGACTACGTTTAGCCGGTAGTAGAGATCTTCGCGAAAGCGCCCCTCTTCGGCGGCGACTTTGAGGTCGACTTTGGTGGCGGCAATCACACGGATATTGAGCGGAACAGCTTCGTTGGCGCCTAACCGTTCTACGCTACGCTCCTGAAGCACTCGCAGCAATTTCACCTGAAGTGCCAAGGGCATGGACTCAATCTCATCTAAAAAGACGGTGCCGCCGTTAGCGTGCTCAAATTTACCAATTCGCCGCTCTACCGCCCCTGTGAAGGCGCCTTTCTCATGGCCGAACAGCTCGGACTCGATGGTGTTTTCCGGCACCGCACCGCAGTTGATGGCCATAAACGGACTGTTACGCCGGGCGCTGCGCTCGTGAATCGCTCGGGCAACCAAGTCTTTGCCGGTGCCCGTTTCGCCAAACAGCAGCACGTCAGCTTCCACCTGGCTGATGCGCTGAATCATCGCGGCAAGCCTTGAGATCACTGGCGTTCGCCCAACCAAGCGCGGGCCCAGTGCGGCTTGCTGCACCTCTAGCTCGGCTTTCAAGCGCAGGTTTTCGAGGCTTAGCTGGCGCTTTTCGATGCCACGTCTCACCACATCCAGTAGTTGGTCGCCAGCGAAGGGCTTTTCCAGAAAGTCCCAGGCGCCTGCACGCATGGCTTCTACGGCGGTCGAAATGTCGCCGTGACCGGTAATCAGAATAATCGGCAGCGTGGCGTCGCGGCTATGTAGCTCATGCAGCAGCGCCATGCCGTCCATCCCAGGCATGCGAATATCACTCACAATGACACCAGGAAAGTCATTCGGCAGCGCGGCAAGCGCCTGTTCGGCCGATTCAAAGCAGTGGGGTGTATAGCCCGCAAGTTCTAACGTTTGGCTGGCGGTGATACGCAGATGCGGTTCGTCGTCGATCACCATGACCGGCAGCGTCGACGGCTCATGCATGGTATTGAGTCTCCTGTTTGATGCGGGAGCCAGACGGCTCTGGTGCCGATGAGCGTGGCAAGGTGATAGTGAAGCAGGCACCTCCTTCCGTTTGATTCATAGCCTGCAGCCTGCCCCCAAGGTCCTCCATAATACGTGAGGAAATGGAGAGTCCTAGCCCTAACCCGCTACCGGGGGCCTTGGTCGTGAAAAAGGGCTCAAAAATATGTCCAAGGTGATCGGCGGCGATGCCAGGGCCATTATCTGCAACGCTGATAACCACTTGATTGTGATCCACTTGGGCGCTGAGCGTTAGAACAGGCGCATCAATCTCCTTCATTGCCTGAACAGCGTTGCCGATCAAATTCACAAGCACCTGTTCAAGACGAACCAGGTCGCCTTCTACCCAGAGTGTCTCCTTGGGCCACTGTTGAACGATACGAATACCGTCATCGCGTAAGCGACTATGAAAGAGCCGTAGCGCGTACTCAATGCAGGCTTGCACGGAAATGGTCTCTTGGCGCTCACTGCTTTTACGTGAGAATTGGCGTAGCTGGGCGCTGATATCGGCCATGCGTTCAGTGAGCTCGACAATCTGCGCTAAATTGGCGTCGGCGCTCTCAATCCGCGAGAGCTCAATAAAGCGCCGTGCGTTTTCAGCATAGGCACGAATCGCTGCTAAAGGCTGATTGAGTTCATGATTAATCCCGGCGGCTAATTGCCCTAGCACGGCCAGCTTTGCGGCTTGAATAAGCTCGTCCTGCGTTTGGCGTAAGTTGGCCTCTGCTCGCCGCCGCTCTTCAATTTCATCCGAGAGGCGTTGGTTGCTGGCGACTAAGTCGCGGGTACGACGCTCGACGCTGACTTCAAGCTCATCTCGCACGTGGGCTAACGTTTGGCGCTCCCGCTCGGCAAACGCTTCACGTTCCCGGCGTAGTCTCAGGCGTTGCCAGCCAATGCCCCCTGCTAGGGCGATGACGCCGTAGAGTCCTCCCGCCATGAAGGCAGCAATCCACTGGGCGTTCATGACCGGTGTCAGTGGCTTGAGAATATGCATTTGCCAGCCAAACTCAGGAATGGGGCGCGTGAGGCTTAAATAGCGCCCGCCGCTGAGTGGGCCATGCGCAAAGCTCACCAGGTAACTACCGGGCCCGTATGGGGTATTCAATTGAATCCCAGACGGCGTTAGCGGCTCCATGGCATAACGGCGGGTTTCGCGGAGCGCGTCGCGCTGCTCGTCGCTCAGCGGATAGAGAGCGTTCATGCGCAGTTCGGGGTGGCTGGCCATAAAGATGATGTTGTCGCTGTCGGTGACGAACAGCTCGGCGTCCTGCTCGGCCCAGCTCTCCTCGACGTCATCAAGCAGCACTTTGACGACGATCACGCCATCCGGCTTGGCATCGGGAGAGGTATCATCCAACCAAACCGGTGAGGAAAAGTAGTAGCCGCGCTCTAACGACTGGATCCCAAGCCCAAAAAAGCGTCCCTGGCCACCCGCGATGGCATCGGAGTAGTAGCTGCGAAACGCGTAGTTCTGACCAATGAAAGTGTTGGGGCGATGCCAGTTGCTAGCCGCGATGGTGTCGGCATCGCGATCAAGCAGGTAGACGTCCGAGACGCCTGAAGTGAAACGAAAACGATCCAGCAGCAGGTTGAGCGGCATAGGGTCTTGGCTATCCGGAGAGGCAAGAAAGCGCTGAATACCCTCTCGGGTGGCGAGCATTTGCGGCAGGTAGTCGTAACGCAGCAGGTAGCCGTTCAAGTTGGCCGCGGAGAGGCGTAGCTCGTTCTCGGCATCATCCTGAAGATTCGAAAGTGCCTGTTCACGAGCGAACTGAGCCGCCTGCCACATAAACAGCAGTAGCCCAACGGGAATGGCGATAAGCCATAGCAGACGCCAGCGCCACTCGGTGCTGCTGACGTGACTACTCATGCGGGACTATTAGTGGCTTGGGCACGACGTAGAGCGCGCTGAGCGCGAGTTTCGGCTCTAGCCATCTCAAGCAGCCCTTCTTCTACATACACTAAGTGCTCGTGGGCGCGGGTTCGAGCATCTTCAGCGCGGCCCTCTAAAATGGCATCCAGCAAGGCACGATGCTGTTTCATTAGCTGGGTACGCGAGTCGGGTTTGGCGAACAGGTGGGCCAAGTTATCCACGATGCTCTGTTCCAGCAGATGAAAAATGCCGCGGATCGTGTGAAGCAGCAGAACGTTATGGGCAGCCTCCGCAATAGCTAGGTGAAAAGCCGCATCTAGCTTAGCCTCTTGAGCCGGGTCAGCCCCCACAAAGCCACCATCAAGCTCTTCAAAGCGCTGAATCAAGACAGCTTTATCTGCAGGCGTCGAGCGTAGCGCGGCATAGTAAGCAGAAATACCCTCCATGGCGTCGCGAAACTCAAGCAGGTCGAGATGAAATTCATTGTGGCGCGACATCATCTCTAATAGCGGATCCGTGTAACCATTGTTCAGCGTTTCATTAACAAATGTGCCACCACCCTGGCGGCTAGTGAGCAAGCCGCGAGCCGCAAGCTTTTGAATTGCTTCTCGAAGTGAGGGCCGAGATACCCCAAAACGTTCAGCGAGTTCACGCTCGGGTGGCAAGCGCTGGCCCGGCTTCAGGCTGCCTTCCAGGATCATGGCTTCAAGGCGTTCAGTAATCACATCGGCTAAGCGCTGTTGGCGGAGCGGTGGGTAAGTCATTGGTGAGGGCCCCCATAATTGGTAAGACCAATAGTAGGGGCTTCAATGATTTGTCTCAATAGTAAAAAACTAACAAATGGATGGCTAACGGTACTGTTTATGCGGTTTGAAACTAAAGTATATAGCTGAAAAGCCCTATAGAGCGTGATGCCGGTTTGACACAGCGATAACCTCTCACTAATGTTGAGTCTTATTTTTTGTAAATTGGTAAAACCAATTTTAATCTGAGGCGCTTAACACCAACGCTTCGATGACCGTTTGTAGATAGTACTCGTAAATAGTGCATCTATTTATTGCATAGGGCCTGCCATGATCATTTCAGCACCGACGGACTACCGCCAAGCTGCCAAGCGCCGTATCCCTCCCTTTCTTTTTCATTATGCTGACGGTGGGTCATACGCAGAGCATACGCTGAACCGAAATGTTGAGGATCTCGCAGGTATCGCATTGCGGCAGCGTGTGCTGAAGGATATGTCGTCGCTGTCACTCGAAACCGAGCTGTTTGGCGAAAAAATGGCGATGCCTCTTGCGCTGGCGCCGGTGGGCTTGACGGGGATGTATGCAAGGCGTGGTGAAGTGCAGGCAGCCCGGGCGGCCACCAAAAAAGGCATACCGTTCACGCTCTCGACAGTATCGGTGTGCCCTATTGCGGAAGTAGCCGCGGCAGTTGACCGCCCCATCTGGTTTCAACTTTACGTGCTAAAAGATCGCGGCTTTATGAAGCATGTGCTGGAGCGTGCTAAGGCCGCGGGCGTGAAGACACTGGTTTTTACGGTTGATATGCCGGTTCCAGGAGCGCGTTATCGTGATGCGCATTCAGGCATGAGCGGTAAAAGCGGACCCATGAGGCGAATGCTGCAAGCCGCGCTGCATCCTTTATGGGCCTGGGACGTGGGGGTTCATGGTCGTCCACATGATCTAGGTAATGTGTCTGATTATCGTGGTAAGCCTACAGAGCTTGAGGACTATATAGCTTGGCTAGGTGACAACTTTGATCCCTCTATCTCTTGGAAAGATCTGGATTGGATTCGTGAGCAGTGGGATGGCCCGATGATCATTAAGGGGATTCTCGACGCTGAAGATGCGCGTGATGCAGTGCGTTTCGGCGCAGACGGTATTGTGGTTTCGAACCATGGCGGTCGTCAGCTAGATGGTGTTCCCTCTACTGCGCGTGCCCTTCCTGCTATTGCGGATGCAGTTAAAGGCGACCTGACGATCCTGGCCGATTCCGGGGTGCGCAACGGGTTGGATGTAGTAAGGATGATTGCTATGGGGGCCGATACAGCATTGATTGGCCGTGCCTTCATTTATGCGCTGGCCACTGCTGGGGAAGCGGGTGTCGCCAATTTGCTAGAGCTTTTCGATAAAGAGATGCGGGTTGCGATGACGTTGACAGGCGCGCGAACGATAGCTGACCTTAGCTCCGAATCGTTAGTATCTGGCGCTATAAAAGAACTTGAGCACCCTGTTAGGTAGCCGGTAATCAGCTTGATAGAGCAACGTTGGCATTTTTTTAAAAAAGCTCTTGCCAACCCGGCTGCGAATCCGTAAAGTACGCATCCGCTGCCGGGGACGCCCAGCGTTACCAGCGGTGAAGGAGGTTGAAAAACCTCTGGTTTGTCAGGAGGTTAGAGCCGTCTTGTTGTTGTTTAGATCGCTCGCTTCACTCGCTGAAAACAGCGGTTGACAAACACCAGGAAGTGCGTAGAATACGCTTTCTCGCTGAGGCAACACGGGTCAGGTCATCGAGCCCGTCGCAGCGAACTTAAGAAAGTTGCTCTTTAACAATTTGATCAGGTAATTCATGTGGGCGCTTGCCGATGAGGGTGAATCATCACCTAATATCAAGGCAAGCGAACACCAGGATACTCTTCGGAGTATCACAGTGAATTCGTTTGAACCTTGAGCCAAGTTTGATCCGCTTTTGTCGCTTTCGAGTGACACGTAAGGATCACAATGATTTTAAACTGAAGAGTTTGATCATGGCTCAGATTGAACGCTGGCGGCAGGCCTAACACATGCAAGTCGAGCGGTAACAGATCCAGCTTGCTGGATGCTGACGAGCGGCGGACGGGTGAGTAATGCATAGGAATCTGCCCGATAGTGGGGGATAACCTGGGGAAACCCAGGCTAATACCGCATACGTCCTACGGGAGAAAGGGGGCTCCGGCTCCCGCTATGGGATGAGCCTATGTCGGATTAGCTAGTTGGTGAGGTAATGGCTCACCAAGGCAACGATCCGTAGCTGGTCTGAGAGGATGATCAGCCACATCGGGACTGAGACACGGCCCGAACTCCTACGGGAGGCAGCAGTGGGGAATATTGGACAATGGGCGAAAGCCTGATCCAGCCATGCCGCGTGTGTGAAGAAGGCCCTCGGGTTGTAAAGCACTTTCAGCGAGGAAGAACGCCTAGCGGTTAATACCCGCTAGGAAAGACATCACTCGCAGAAGAAGCACCGGCTAACTCCGTGCCAGCAGCCGCGGTAATACGGAGGGTGCAAGCGTTAATCGGAATTACTGGGCGTAAAGCGCGCGTAGGTGGCTTGATAAGCCGGTTGTGAAAGCCCCGGGCTCAACCTGGGAACGGCATCCGGAACTGTCAAGCTAGAGTGCAGGAGAGGAAGGTAGAATTCCCGGTGTAGCGGTGAAATGCGTAGAGATCGGGAGGAATACCAGTGGCGAAGGCGGCCTTCTGGACTGAC
>NZ_LVIA01000039.1:0-56446 GCF_001596805.1 Halomonas sp. KX33721
ATACCGCCCAAGAGTTCACATCGACGGCGGTGTTTGGCACCTCGATGTCGGCTCATCACATCCTGGGGCTGAAGTCGGTCCCAAGGGTATGGCTGTTCGCCATTTAAAGTGGTACGCGAGCTGGGTTTAGAACGTCGTGAGACAGTTCGGTCCCTATCTGCCGTGGGCGTTGGATGTTTGAGAAGAGCTGCTCCTAGTACGAGAGGACCGGAGTGGACGACCCTCTGGTGTTCCGGTTGTCACGCCAGTGGCATTGCCGGGTAGCTATGGTCGGACAGGATAACCGCTGAAAGCATCTAAGCGGGAAGCCCCCTTCAAGATGAGACATCCCTGAGGCCTCGAGCCTCCTAAAGGGCCCAGCGAGACCAGCTGGTTGATAGGCACGGTGTGGAAGCGCTGCAAGGCGTTGAGCTAACGTGTACTAATGGCCCGTGAGGCTTGACCCTATAACACCCAAGGGGTCTGGTCGCCGTGATAACGATGAGTGTGAAAACACTCGGATAACCGGATACGTGTACTGAGCCGATCAAACGGCTTGGTAAGAGACGCACACAAAACACAGCATGGTATGCATTTACAGTTACGCCTGACGACCATAGCAAGCGTGAACCACCTGATCCCTTGCCGAACTCAGCAGTGAAACCGCTTAGCGCCGATGGTAGTGTGGGGTCTCCCCATGCGAGAGTAGGTCATCGTCAGGCACCTATACCGCAAAAACCCCAGCCAAACGGCTGGGTTTTTTGTTGCGCCGAAGAAAATCCCCGAACACAGTATGTTCGGGGCTTTTTGCTGTGGGCATGCTCCGTCCGGGGGGATCGGCAATAAAAAGCCGCCCGTTAGGGGCGGCTAAATAGGTTACTAAACGATTAGCGGTGGTACTGTTTCTCGCGTTCAGGCTGCCATAGAATGGCGTCTACCCGTAAACGGGTTGCCTGTTGGTTAGGCAGTGGCCAATCGATAGTATCGCCTACCTTCACACCTAAAAGACTAGCACCGATGGGGGCCATAATGGAGATGGCATCTTCGGTGTTACCGAGAGAGTGCGGGTAAACCAGTGTACGTACCATCTGCTGATTACGGGTGAGATCGGTAAACTGAATTTGGCTATTCATGCTCACAACGTTATCAGGAATCTCTTCGGGATTGACTATTTCCCCGTGACTAAGCTCATCTTGTAACAGCTCGGCCACCATTTGATCCTTTTCAGTCGCTGCATCAATCAGGCGCTGCAAGCGGTCTGCATCAAGTCGATTGATTATAAGGGGAGGTCGCTGCCCCATGATGCTCTCCTTGGCAAACGCAGTAGCAAAAGGCTGGTTGCGTCGTTATACAAATGGTATTGAATGACATAAAAAAAAGCCCTCTCCATAAAGAAAGGACTGTCGAGATATCAAGCTAGTAGTGTACGACACTTCGAACGAAAAGACGACGCGCTTAGAGTGAGGTGCGCATAAAGTGCTATGATGCAGGCCGCTACGCGAGCAAGCTGTTATATCGCGTTTATGGGTTGCAGATTATGTTAGAGGTGAAAGGTGAGTGACACGGTACCCACGTCATGGCTTGTTTACTGCCGGCCAGGTTTTGAACACGATGCGTTGGCAGAGATGCAGCACCATGCGAAGCAACAGGGGGTTCCCTGTGAGCCGATGCAAGGTGAAGGCTGGGTAAGTTTAACGCGCCATGATGGCGAGGCGATAAATGATTTACACCGTCAGGCAGCCTTTAAACGGCTCATATTTGCGAGGCAAAGTTTAGCAGCGCTGCCCGCGTTGACCCTGTCTCGGGATGATCGGCTTACGGCGATTTTAGATCAGGTCAAAGCAAGCCGCTGGAGCTTTGAAGAAATTTGGCACGAAACGCCGGATACTAATGATGGCAAAGCGCTAGCCGGATTAATTAAAGCGCTGACAAAACCTCTTCAGAGTATGTTGAAAAAGCGTGGTGCATTACGGGGTAAGGCGGGGGCTCGCCGCTTGCATATTTTTTGGACAGACGGTGATCGTGTGCAGCTAGGCATGAGCTTTCCCGATAACCGCAGTGAGTTAATTAACGGAATTCGTCGCCTGCGTTTTCCATCCAGAGCACCTAGCCGTTCAACGTTGAAGCTCGAAGAAGCCTGGCACGAGTTTATCCCCCGAGGAGAGTGGGACGAGCGCCTAGCTACGCATATGCAGGCGGCTGATTTAGGCGCAGCGCCAGGTGGCTGGACATGGCAGCTTGTGCAGCGTGGTATGTATGTCTATGCCATCGATAACGGCCCAATGGACAAACAGCTCATGGCCACCGGGCAGATCGATCACCTACGTGAAGATGGCTTTACCTGGGAGCCGCCCCAGCGTTTGGACTGGCTGGTGTGTGACATCGTCGACAAGCCAGTACGGGTCTTGGCCATGGTTGAGCGCTGGCTGACGCGCAAGTGGTGCCGGGAGGCCATTTTTAACCTCAAGCTGCCGATGAAAAAGCGCTGGGATGAAGTAACTCGCTGTTTGACAACGCTAGAAGAAGCGTTAGCGACAGCGGGCGTAGGGGCCACTATTCGTTGTCGCCACCTCTACCATGATCGGGAAGAGGTGACGGTATACGTTAGGCTGGCTCACTAACCTGGCAGGTATCCGCCGCTGGGCTAGTAGCCTGGCTCATAAATGCGGATGGTTTCGTCTTCGGTAAGTAGCGGTAAAATACGCTGCATTGCCATGGCGCGCTCTTCACTGGCGTGCCACTCTTTCCAAGCGCGCAAGTCGCGCCATTTGGTAATCATTAAACGGCGGTCTGTGTGGCCAAGCTCAACCAAGGTTTCACCACCAACGAAGCCTCTAACGCCCAGTGACACACGCATTGCTTCGCGCGCTGCTTGTTCATATTCGTCCTCTAAACCGGGCATAATGCGCCGTTCAATGATGATTTTTATCATAGTGTCTGTTTCCTAACCGAGAGAGTCGATGACTGATAATACCGATGACCACAACGCGTTTGACGCTGAACTAGATACCACCGGGCTGTATTGCCCTGAGCCTATTATGCTGATGCATAATAAAGTCCGTGATATGACAGCAGGCCAAGTATTGAAGGTCGTGGCAACCGACCCTGCGACTACGCGCGATGTGCCAAAATTTTGTCAATTTTTAGGGCACGAGCTGATAGATAAAAATATCGCAGACGATCAGTACGTCTACTTTATCCGCTTAGCGTGATCTTGTGGAGCCAAAGCAAGGCGCTCAACGACTAAGGGTGTAGCGCCTTGCCTATTATCGCTAAGCGTGATCACTACTCGGCACTACCATCATGGCGAGTGCCTCAAGCGTGGCTGGATCCTCTTCCAGAATGCGATTAGCAATATGGCGTTGGAAGAAATAGACGGTTTGATGCCGAGAATGCGCGTCGTACAAGCACTTGTCGCCCAGTAAAATGGGGGTCATGGTGGCTTTTTGCTCGTCTGCCACCATCGCTTCTATGCTGCCATCACTATACAGCCGCCATCCGTACACAGGCTTCATGTGCCATGGCGCATTAGGGTGGTTCATGCAGAGTGCATGTGTGCCCAAAGTATCAGGAAGCTGTTGAATCAGCGTAATTTCGCTAGAAGCCTCATACTCAAAATAGCTGGCAGCGGCGTTTAGCTCATCATACTTATGGTCAGGGGGAAGCTCGAAAATTTCGTCGGTTTCAGGGTCTCGGTAGCCGACGAAGAAACCACTTTCATGGCTATCCAGCTCATGGCAGGCCGCCAGCGACTCCATCCAAGGAACAAGCCCCACAACGTTGCCATCTTCCCTAAGCCCCCAGGCAAGAATGGGCAGGCCGTAGTAGGTGTCGGGACTCGCAGCGAGCTGGTAGACCATCTCTAAGCCATCTAGCTCTGGTGCTAAACGAACTAAACACTTTCGCGCCTGCTGACGCTGACGCACGGTTTCCAGGTCGATGACCTGGGCAGAGCGAGTTGACAGGGGTGCGCCCATGGTGTCCCTCCTTGTACTGCGTGGTCACGACATTGGCAGACAGTGAACACCGCCTGCCGCTACCTTCACCAATAGCACAGCTTGAGCGCGAGGTTAAGCGTAAACATGATTTTTAATCGACATCACAGGCAGAAAATGCCGCTTTTAGTTGCTGGCGCTCCTCCAAAGCATTCTGAAATTGTAGCCAAGGTGCCTCAGGGTTACTCACTCATAGAGAACCACGAAGTTTGATAGGCCGTAATAGCCTCAGGGGAGGAAATAGGGTGAACGTCAATTAATTGATTGACGTGGGTCAGCCACTGTTCAGACTGCTGCGCCAGGCTTGGTCGGCGCTGTTGTCACCACATCCCTCCAGAAATAGGCTCGCCGAAGCGGCTAGCCACTTGCCGTAACGTTGCTTGGGGACTCCTGTTGGCTGATCGTTTTTAATCGCCAAGCCAGCAATATAGCGGCTGTGCTGAGACCAGCAATCAGCCCAATCCAGTAACCGTGTACACCCATTGGTTCAGACACACCTCCCAAGCCATAGGCTCCTAACCAGTGTCCGCCCCCTAAGCCCACAATCCAATAAGAGAGCACGGTGATGACCATGACGATGCGCGTGTCTTTATAGCCTCGTAAGGCCCCTGCTAAATTTACCTGCAGAGAATCCGACAGCTGAAAAATAACCGCTAGCGCGATAATAGTTAATGCTAATGCCTGAATCTCAGTATTTGATGTGTATAGCGAAATCACTGTTGGGGCCGTAAACCACAATAGCGTGCTATTGATCGCCGCAACAATGACGCTAATCGTAATGCCATTCCAGGCAACTTTACGTGCCATGGCTAAGCGTCGCTGGCCCAGCGTATTACCTACTCGAACGGTCAACGCCATGCTTAACGACATGGGCAGCATAAACAGAATGGTGGTGTAACTGAGGGCGATTTGGTGCGCACCTACAGTAACTTCTCCAAAGCTGGCTATAAAAAGCGCGATCAGAGTAAATAGAGTGACTTCAACAAAAATCGCGACGCCGATAGGCACACCCACCACCACAAGTTCACGAATGCCCGCCCATTGTGGCGGCGTAAGCTGCTCCCAAAGTGAAACGCTGCGGTAGGTGTTTCCGCGCCTTGTATAAAGCGCCATCGCGATGGCCATTGTCCACATCGAAATAGCGGTGGCAATACCGCAGCCAAAAGCCCCCAGCGCCGGTAGCTGTTGCAAGCTATTAGGGATGCCAGTACCCAATAGGTTGACTAGGCCATCACCACCGTAAATGAGCAAATAGTTAAAGGGGATGTTAACGGCAAGGCCCACAAGGCTGATCCAGAGAGCAGGGCGAGTATGATTCATGCCATCTGAAAAGGCGCGTAACGCTTGAAAAAGCGCGATCCCAGGCATTCCAAAAGCAACGGCGCTTAGATAAGCCGCCGACTCCTGTGCAACACCAGGAGGAACGTTCATCAGTTCAAAAATAGGTGTAACGGCGACCCATAATAAACCAGCGGCAGTGATGCCTAATGCCAACGCCACCCAAAGGGCTTGATGTACGGCTGGGCGTATATCGTTATTGCGCTGGCCGCCTAATAAGTGCGCCACGATCGGCGTTAGCCCCATCAGCGTGCCGGTCATAAACAGCATCAGCGGCATCCATAAGCTTGAGCCCACTGATACGGCGGCTAAGTCCGTTGCGTTGTGTCTACCTGTCATCATGACATCGACAACGCTCATGCCCGCCTGGGCTAGCTGAGCGCCGCAAATAGGCAAGGCCAGCGCAACAAGTGTGCGAGTTTCTGGCCAATAGATGGATTTGATGTCGCTAGTAAAGCCGCCCAAGGTATGGCTCCCCTTTAGCCAAGAGACCTAAGAAAGGCCGATAGAGTAGCAGGAGTCGCTGCGCTTTGCTGTCTCCTCTTTAGCTGGCTAAGCCACAGCGGGTATACTGCGCGAAATGCATGGGAAAAGTGGCAATATGGTGATTGAAGAGCAAGAGCGTTGGACCCTGGGCGATATTATGGCGCTGTTTGATGGCGTCTTTGCGGCGCATTACCAGACGCGTTTGATAAAAGGAGGCGATGAGCCGCTGTATCGACCAGCCACCGATCAAACGCCTTATCATCAGGTCATTTTTGCGCGTGGTTACTTTGCCAGTGCGCTACATGAAATCAGCCATTGGTGTATTGCGGGTAAAGAAAGGCGACTGTTAGAAGATTATGGCTATTGGTACTTGCCTGATGGCCGTAACGCCCAAGAGCAGCAAGCATTCGAAAATGCTGAAATTGCTCCTCAGGCGCTGGAACAGCTATTCACCCAGGCCTGCGGGCGTACCTTCCACGTGAGCGTGGATAACCTAGGGGGCGAAGTAGAGGTAGATCGAGATGCCTTTGCGCAGAGAGTCGCTGCCCGGGCGCAGCGCTATTTAGCAGAAGGGTTGCCGCAACGCGCCAATGCGTTTTACTTAGCCTTGGCGCGCTACTATCAGCAGGGCGATACGTTGGAACAGGCAATAGCCGCAGGCAGAGCGCTGCTAGCAGCCACTGAAGTTAGCGCTTAATCTTTTTCATTAAGCTGTTGGTGCAACGTGAGCATCACCTTAACTTCGTGCTCTGGACGCATTGGCTCTAAGCCCAAGTCGTTAAACATCTCGCTACGTAGGCGGTGCCATTCACTAGAGCTGATCTGATCGTAAAGTACCCCTGCGGGTGCCAGCTCTACAAAAGGGTCCAGGCCGTAGGTGTCAAACAAACGCGCCAGCGCGGCCTCATCTTCGCCGTTATCGCTGGTGTATAGCGTGGCAGAGAAGTGGTCGTTCTCTAATTCACGAATCACATCTAGAGGGCTGACGCCTAGGCTCTCTAACTCCTCAATGCTGTAAGCGCCCATCACATTGCTATCTTCGGTGATCCAGCTGTCGTCCGGCTGGATCAGCGTTTGTTTGATTCGTCCGTCGGGTAACGACCACGCAATAGAGAGCGGCAAGCCATTATCTTCGCCTATTTCAATGGCAATAAATCCAGGATAGTCAGCCACGCAGTTGCTCCTTTTAAGCGTCCGCTTCAATTCGGAAAAAACGCTGGGCGGTGCGAGTGGTCGCCACGCCAAGCTCGGTATCACTCACGTCATGCCAGCGGGCTATTTCTTTAACAATCCAGGGCAGTAGCGCTGGTTCGTGGCGGCGTCCCTTCAATTTAGCAGGCAAATTGCGGGGCAGTAGGTAAGGGCAGTCGGTTTCCACCATCAGGCGGTCTAGCGGTATATCGCGCACCATGTCGCGCAGGTGATGGCCTCTGCGCTCATCGCATATCCAGCCTGTCAAACCAATGTGCAGATCTAAATCAAGATAGCCATGCAGCGTCTCTTGGTCTGCCGTAAAGCAGTGTATAACCGCTTGGCTAATATCATTTCGCCAACTGCGCAGTATGTCTTGCATTCGCTTGCCAGCATCCCGCTCATGCAAAAACAGCGGCAGGCCGCTTTCTGCTGACAGAGCCAACTGCGCCTCGAACGCACGCTCCTGCTGCTCTGGGGTTGAAAAGTTGCGATTAAAATCTAACCCGCACTCGCCAACCGCCACGACCTTCGGCATACGGTAAAGCTGCCGCATTTCTTGGGCGACCGTGTCGTTCCACCCACTGGCATCATGGGGATGAACGCCCGCCGTTGCGTAGATCCCCGCGTACTGCTGCGCCATCTGCACGGCCTGCTTAGCATGGGCGACATCGGTGCCGGTCACGATAAGCGTCGTGACATTGGCTGCCTTGGCCCGCGCCAGCACGTCACCCAGGTCGCGCTGAAAACTTTCGTGGGTCAAATTCGCGCCAATATCCACTAAAGGCGTCGAAGGGCGAAATTGCAGTGCTTCGGGTAAAAACGTATCGGCCTCAGTGCTTGCCAAACTGTATTCCTCCGCCATGTGTCATTAACGCTATTGTAACGCTGGCGGCCCACAACCACTAATGCTCCTACCGTTCACACACAGTACGAATGGCACGAATTGCAAAAAAACTGGCTTGTTAGGGAAAGGCTGCACACATCCCGCCACAGCTGTCTGGCGGCCGTCGGCGGGGTAAAATCTGTTCGCCTTGCCACCACCTGACCGAGCCACCCGATGAATCAGATCTCTTTCGCCCAGGCAGAACACCAGAACAAGAAAAAGGTGACCCGCCGCGAGCGGTTCCTGGCCCAGATGGAGGTGCTGGTGCCTTGGCAACGGCTCATCGACGCGCTGGTCAGAAAGCGACCGCTGATGCAGTGAAAGTGCCATTATGAGCGTTTCAGCCGCTTAGAGACGAATTGATCAGCGGTTCCTTAAACACCGCTTTATAGTCGTGATCCTTCTATGACGTTAGCACGTTGTCTCGCTTGGCTCTACAAGGGGGCATCGTAATTCGGAAGCATGCGTTACACTGTGCGCCTCACGACGAAGGAGGACACTGCGTGACCCTGTTACGACTCGAACAGCTGCAACTCGCTTACGGCACCCAAGTACTGCTCGATCGCGCCGACCTGACGGTTGAAAGAGGCGAGCGGCTGGCGCTGGTCGGACGCAACGGCACCGGTAAATCCACGCTACTAAAGCTCGTAGCGGGCGATATTCAGCCGGATGATGGCACCATTTGGCGTGCGCCGGGCTTAAAAATCGGCGTGCTGGCCCAGGAGTTGCCTGAATCATCGGGCATGACGATTTTTGATATGGTCGCCCAAGGCCTACCCGAAGCGGGCGAGCTGCTGTCTGAATATCAGCACCTCATCAATGACCCAGACCCAGATATGAACCGCATGGCGACGCTGCAGACGCGGCTCGAGGCCATTGACGGCTGGTCGTTTCATCAGCGTATCGATGTCGTGCTCACACGACTGGGTTTGCCACCCGAAGCGGAGATGAGCGCGCTTTCCGGCGGCTGGCGTCGTCGGGTGGCGCTGGCCCGTGCGCTGGTTTCCGAGCCGGACCTACTGCTGCTGGACGAGCCGACCAACCATTTAGACCTGGACACCATCGCGTGGCTGGAAGAGCAGCTGCTCGCTTTCAACGGCGCTGTGCTGCTGATCACCCACGACCGGGCGTTCCTGTCGAAACTCGCGACGAATATTTTAGAACTGGATCGCGGGAAGCTCGGGCGTTATCCCGGTGTCTACAGCGAGTATCAAGAGCGCAAACAGCACGAGCTGGAGGTCGAATCGCGCGAGAATGCATTGTTCGATAAAAAGCTCGCTCAGGAAGAGGCCTGGATTCGCCAGGGGATCAAAGCGCGCCGTACCCGTAACGAAGGGCGCGTCCGCGCGCTAGAAGCCATGCGCAATGAGCGCAGCCAACGCCGCGAGCGTCAAGGCACCGCCAGTCTCACGGTGGATAGTGGCGAGCGCACCGGTAAGCGGGTGGTCGAGCTCAAAGGCGTTACTCAGCGCTTTGGTGATGAGGTGATCCTGCGCAACGTGAACCTGGAAGTGATGCGTGGCGACCGCATCGGCTTCTTGGGGCGTAACGGTGCCGGTAAAACCACGCTGTTGAAAATATTGCTTGGCGAGCTGGCCCCTACCGAAGGCAGCGTACAGTTAGGTACTAATCTCAAAGTGGCCTATTTTGATCAGCTACGGGCCGGCCTCGAGTTGGAAAAAACGGTGTATGACAACGTAGCCCAGGGGAGTGATCGCGTCAGCGTGGGCGGTAAAGACCGCCATGTGATGAGCTATCTGCAGGATTTCTTGTTCACCCCAGATCGCGTGCGTCAGCCAGTGAAAGCGCTATCCGGGGGCGAGTCCAATCGCCTGCTGTTAGCCAAGCTGTTTACTCAGCCTGCTAACGTACTGGTGCTGGATGAGCCCACCAACGACCTAGACATGGAAACGTTGGAGCTGCTTGAAGAGCTGCTGTTAGATTTTGATGGCACGCTGCTTCTGGTTTCCCACGACCGAACCTTCATGGATAACGTGGTGACCAGCATGCTGGCCTTCGAAGGTGAAGGGCGCGTGCGTGAATACGTGGGCGGCTATACCGACTGGATTCGCCAGGGCGGTAAGTTACCCCCTGCACCGTGGGAAGGTGCTGCACGCCAGCACACAGAACCCACCAGCGAGGCCGTTAAAAAAGCTGCGCCAGCCCCAGCGGCTGAACCGGCCAAAAAAGCTGTTAAGCTCTCCTACAAGCTGCAGCGTGAGCTGGATGCTTTGCCCGCCGAGATTGAACGCTTAGAGAGCGAAGTGGCGTCGCTTGAACAGGCGGTTGGCGACCCGGCGTTTTATCAGCAGGAGGCCACCGCTGTGACGGCTAAACTGCAAGCGCTAGAGAAGGTTCAGCAGGCGCTGGAAGTGGCGATGGAGCGTTGGATGGAGCTTGAAGCAATGGCCAATGGCGAATAGCTAGCGCTGTTATATGCTAAAGGCCCCGGGTGGGGCCTTTACCGTTAAAAAAGCTATTCGTCGCTTTTTTCACCTTTTTTGCCCACACGAACGGCTAAAACGTCGCACTGAGCGCCGCGTAATACGCCAGTAGAGGTGGAGCCAAGCAGCAAAGCAAAGCCGTGACGGCCATGGGAGCCGACCACGATGAGGTCAACGCCGTGCTCTTCGGCAAAGCGGTGAATCTCCGTGTCTGGCATACCTACCACCACATGCTGGTCAGCAGCCTCGACGTGAGGCGCGGCGATCTCCGCTAAGCGCTTCTTGGCATGCTCATCTAGCTGGTCCTGGATGCTGGTAAGATCCATAGGAATATCGCCGCCGTAGGCGAATCCCAAGGGTTCCAGAGTGTGCATGATCGAAATTTTCGCGCCGTTGTTGCGCTCGGCAATCGCCACCGCACGCTCAAGGATTTTGTGAGAGTCTTTGGTTAAGTCGACGGCGACCAGGATATGGCGATAGCTCATGGCGTATCTCCTTGGTGATGTGGCACACAGAAAGGCTCTTGTTCGATACCTTTACTTTAGGTCTGAAAATGAATCTTAACAACGACCTAGGTCATAGTTTTTAAATATTACGAGTTGAGTTTGACGAAAAGAGGGTAAGCGTTGCAATGGAATGGTTGATCATCGTTTTTATTCTGATGTTTGTGATTGCGCCAGTCATGTGGTTAAAACCAAGCCCGCGCCAAAAGCGCCAGATGGCGCTGCGCTCCTGCGCAGCGCGTCAGGGGGTGGCGGTCAAAATGGCCAAACCACCTCTACATCATTTTAGAGGCACGATGCCCGCGTATCGCTGGCACTACCCGCAACAGGCGCCTGGGCCTGATTTTGTACTGGTACGTGACTCCAACGCTAGTGACGCTTTGGAGCCTTTTCACGCGGGTTGGCGCTGGCGCATTGCGCCGCTGCGTCCCTTGCC
Organism: Halomonas sp. KX33721; assembly: GCF_001596805.1. Taxonomy (NCBI): domain Bacteria; kingdom Pseudomonadati; phylum Pseudomonadota; class Gammaproteobacteria; order Oceanospirillales; family Halomonadaceae; genus Halomonas; species Halomonas sp. KX33721. Next base: position 11,259 of record NZ_LVIA01000039.1, read on the forward strand.
CGATGTGGCCAGCACACACTTACGAACTCTGTTAGAGCGTCTGCCCCAGGATGCGTTGGTATTGGAATCTAACGCCCATTCGCTGACGCTATGGTGGTGGGAATCACAAACCGCCGAGCGGTTTACGCGCTATTTGGCGGATATCGAACCTCTCAAGAAGGCGTTGAGCGGCCTTTCAGACCACCCACCTGCCAAACCGCTAGCGCCAGATGGCGTGGAACAAAGAAACGTCTAATGATTAGGCTGTGGGGCTATCTTGATCCCTTGTCTGAATCGCCAGACCGTTGGATTCGATCAGCGCAAGCCACTTATCCAACTGGTCCAGGTCCTGTTCGCTCAAGCCTGCTAGCATCTCCTGACGCGCAGCCAGTACCACACTATCGATCTGCTCCAGGAGCGGTATGGCGGCTGGAGTAAGGTAGAGCCGTTTGCTGCGTCGATCGTCATCGCAGGCGCGACGCTCGACCAGACCTTGCGCCTCCAACTGTCCTAAAGTACGCACCAGCGACGGCGCCTCGACACCGATCGCGCGCGCCAAATCACACTGAGGATTGCCTTCCCCCAGTTTCCAAAGATGGTACAGAGTCACCCACCGGGTTTGGGTCAGCCCTAATGGTGCCAGCCTGCGATCGAGGATCGAGCGCCACAGATGGGGCAAACGAGCAATACGAAAACCAATTGTTGATGCCATAGGTAACTAACTGCCGAAAAGTGTAAGTGAACGAATTGTCATAAGCTGCGTCGCTGAATGCAAGGTGTTCTGCTACTCCGGCTCTGATGAGTCGCTTTGAGTGCCGTTCTTTCCAGGGATAAAACGACGTAAATTAAGCGCGCTCAGCCCGCTAGGCTGAATGGTGCTATCGGCGACGGTTGCCTTGTCAGCATCTTCCGACACAGTAAACCGAATTAGGCCCAGCCGCTGGCCACCGTCCGTCATAATATCGACCCGCCACTCCCCCGATGGGTCTTCGGGGAAGTTCTGCTTGTGGCTCCATGCGCGGTAGCCTTGTTCGCGCCCGCCGTTAATCGCAAGCTCCACAGTGTCCATTTCTGCACCGTTATGATGCCACGCATGGTAGATAGTTTCGCTTAATCCGCGAGGCGCACGAATAGCGGTATACACATACAGCCCATTACTGCGGATAGCATCAGGCGTCAATGCCATGGTGCCTTGAGGTGTGCGCTGCTGTGTATCAAACGCTGGGGATAGCGCTGTGCTGGTCATCCAGAGGCTAGCGGGCGGTACCCACACGCGACCAAGCCATGCCCCATAAGCCAGCACCACGGCTAGTGCAAAAAAGCCTAGCCAGCGCGCGAGGGAGCGCTTTTTCAATAAATGCCAAAAGCTAGGTAGAGCCACTAAAACAGTTAATACCAATGCTAGCAGTAGGCTCTGTCCCGTGGTGAGGTGCACCATGATGGGCAGAATGACCAGTAGTACCAAGAACACACACTGGGCATGAAACATAAAATAGAGACTGCGCCAGCGCCCAGCGAGCTTGTAGTAGAGCGGATCGATAATCGACCACACGGCCATGCCAATCACCAACAGCGCGAACAGCGCTTGGCCGCTGTTCCACACGGTGGTCACCAGAATAAACGGCAAGGTAAAAAACAGCGTCTCCTGGTGAATCATTTGAGCGATAAAAGCGGTAATGCCTTTCGGCAGCGTCGGATGACCGCGATGGGCCAGCCAGCGGCCAATCAAACTTTCGGATAGTAGCAGTAGCCAAGCAAACAGCAGCCCCAGTGCTAGAACAGCCCCCAGCCACTGTTGGCGATCAACGAGGAAAAAGCTGCCTAATCCGGCTGCAAACGCCATGGGCGGCCAGAGCCAACTCCAGGGCTTTAGGCGCTCTACGATCCTTTCGACGCGCCCTTGCAGTGCTTCCATGCGGGCGGGAGTTAAGAGTGTCCCCATAGCGTTAAAAACTCGTCAATGAAACGTATATGATCGTTGGGATAGCGGGTAAAGTCGATGTGATACGCCATTATGCGCTTAAAAAGCGTAAGAAATGTGTGCATTTAGAAAGGTGTCTATCAAGCAAGCGGATTAGCCAAAAGTCAGGGCTTGACGTACTGGCGTAACTCAACCAAGCTAAGGCAATCAAACGACCGTATGAAATGCGTGGCAGGCTCGTCAACGGCGTGCCAGCCCGAACTTGTGGAGAGAGCGCGCATGATCTATCAAGGCAATGCCATCACGGTGGAGCGTCGTGACACCCTGGGTGGCAATGACATCGCAATGCTCACTTTCGATTTGAAAGATGAGTCCGTCAATAAGCTATCCAGCGCCGTTATGGCAGAGCTGGGCAATGCGGTAAAAGCGATTCAGGCCGAAAGTGGTTTGAAAGGGCTGATGATACGCAGTGGCAAAGACGCCTTTATCGTCGGCGCCGACATCACCGAATTTCACAGCCTGTTCGACAAGGGCGAAGAGTATCTGGTGGAGATGAACCTCAAGGTTCACGACATCTTCAATGCGATTGAGGACCTGCCTTTCCCCACCGTGACGGCGATCAACGGGTTGGCGCTGGGCGGCGGTTGCGAAGTGCTGCTGACCACCGATTTCCGCGTGATGAGCGAGAAGGCCAAAATTGGCCTGCCAGAAACCAAGCTGGGCATTCTGCCGGGTTGGGGTGGCTGCGTGCGCCTGCCGCGCCTGATAGGTGCCGATAACGCCGTTGAGTGGATTGCGGGTGGCACTGAAAATCGCGCAGATGCCGCTTTAAAAGTGGGCGCGGTAGATGCGGCTGTTGCCCATGAGCTGTTGGAAGAGGCGGCGCTGGATATTCTTGACCGCGCCAATGCAGGCGAGCTGGATTATCAAGCCCGTCGGGAAGAAAAAACATCCCCGCTGAAGCTCAATGCCATTGAGCAGATGATGGCGTTTGAAACAGCCAAAGGCTATGTGGCCGGTAAAGCGGGCCCGCACTACCCAGCGCCCGTTGAAGCGATCAAAGTGATTCAAAAAGGTGCCGGTGAAACCCGCGCCCGCGCGCAGGCCATTGAAGCCAAGTCGTTCGCCAAGCTGGCGCTGAGCAGCGTTGCCTTCAACTTGGTAGGTCTGTTCATTAACGACCAAGTCGTTAAAAAGAAAGGCAGCAAGTACGAGAAGCAGGCGCAGCCAGTCAAGCAAACCGCCGTGTTGGGTGCTGGCATCATGGGCGGGGGTATCGCCTACCAGAGTGCCAGCAAGGGTACGCCGATCCTGATGAAAGACATCAAGGACGATGCCATCGAGCTAGGCCTGAAAGAGGCGCGCAAGCTGTTCTCTAAACAGGTAGAGCGTAAAAAGCTCACCACCGAGCAGATGGCCGAAAAACTCTCTAACATCCGTCCAACGCTCTCTTACGGCGATTTCGGTAATGTCGATTTGGTCGTAGAAGCGGTGGTCGAGAACCCCAACGTCAAAGACGCCGTGTTGACCGAAGTAGAAGACAAGGTAAGTGAGAACACGATTCTAACTTCCAACACGTCGACCATTTCGATTAACCGTCTGGCTAAGAACCTGAAGCGCCCGGAAAACTTCTGTGGCATGCACTTCTTCAACCCCGTGCACCGCATGCCGCTGGTGGAAGTCATTCGTGGCGAGAAAACCTCGGACGCCGCCGTTGCCGCAACCGTGGCTTATGCCCGGGCCATGGGTAAAACCCCCATCGTGGTGAATGACTGCCCTGGGTTCCTGGTCAACCGTGTGCTTTTCCCTTACTTCGGTGGCTTTAGCTTCCTGGTCGAGCAGGGTGCCGACTTCCAGCGCGTCGATAAAGTCATGGAGAAGTTTGGCTGGCCCATGGGCCCGGCGTACCTGCTGGATGTCGTCGGCATGGATACCGCCGTGCACGCCAACGAGGTGATGGCCGAAGGCTTCCCGGATCGTATGGCACGTGAAGGCAAAACCGCTATTCAAGTGATGTACGATAACAAGCGCCTGGGTCAGAAGAACGACAAAGGCTTCTACGCCTACGAAGAAGATAAGAAGGGTAAGCCTAAGAAAGTCAGCGACGAGCAGGCTTACGCACTAGTAAAAGAAGTGGTGAAAGAGCAAAAAGAGTTTTCGGATGAGGACATCATTGCTCGCATGATGGTGCCGCTGTGCCTTGAGACTGTGCGTTGCTTGGAAGATGGCATTGTCGATACGCCCGCAGAAGCCGATATGGCGCTGATTTACGGCATTGGCTTCCCTCCCTTCCGTGGCGGTGCGCTGCGCTACATCGACGCGCTGGGCGTAGCCGAGTTTGTTGCGCTGGCCGACCGTTTAGCACAAGAGCTGGGGCCGCTTTATGCACCCACCGAGAAGCTGCGTGCTATGGCACAGAATAACGAGCAGTTCTACGCTGGCACCACTGCAAACGCTCAGGCCTAAGTCACCACCCACAGGAGAAATAAGATGAGTTTGAATCCGAGAGATATCGTGGTGGTTGACGGTGTTCGTACCGCCATGGCGAAAGCGAAAAACGGCGCCTTCCGCAACGTGCGTGCCGAAAACCTCTCCGCTGCCGTGATGCAGGCGCTGTTTACCCGAAACCCTAATCTGGATCCGTCGGAAGTAGACGACGTGATCTGGGGGTGCGTCAATCAGACACTAGAGCAGTCCATGAACATCGCTCGCAACGCGGCGATCATGACCGGTATTCCTCGTACGGTGCCTGCCCAAACGGTGAACCGCCTCTGCGGCTCTTCGATGACCGCACTGCATATTGCTGCTGCAAACATTAAGGCGGGCATGGGTGATTTTTACGTGATCGGCGGTGTTGAGCACATGGAGCACGTACCGATGGCTCACGGCGTCGACGTGAATCCGGCGGCGAGTAAATACGCGGCCAAAGCCGCCATGATGATGGGGCTCACGGCGGAACTGCTGGGTAAAATGCACGGTATTTCCCGCGAAGATCAGGACAAGTTCGGTGTCCGTTCGCATCAACGTGCACAAGCGGCGATGGAGAAGGGCTGCTTCGACAATGAGATCATCGGCGTCGAAGGTCACGACCAGCGTGGCTTCAAAGTGCTAGTGAAAAACGATGAGGTGATTCGCGCCGATGCCAGCCTGGAATCCATGGCGAACCTGAAGCCGGTCTTCGATCCGCGTAACGGTACCGTGACGGCGGGCACTTCGTCAGCGCTTTCAGTGGGCGCTTCCGCCATGGCCGTGATGAGCTACGAGCGTGCCCAGGCGCTGGGGCTGGAGCCGATTGCCAAAGTGCTCTCGACCGGTGTGGCCGGCTGCGATGCCTCCATCATGGGCTATGGCCCGGTGCCAGCCTCTAAAAAGGCACTGAAAGCGGCGGGCTTGTCTGCTGCCGATATTCAGACCGTTGAGCTGAACGAAGCCTTTGCGGCGCAGGGCCTGCCGGTATTGAAGGATCTTGGCTTCCTGGATGCTATGGACGAAAAAGTAAACCTAAACGGTGGTGCAATTGCGCTTGGCCACCCGTTAGGCTGCTCTGGGTCGCGCATTTGCACGACGCTGCTGAACGTCATGCAGCAGCGCGATACCACGCTGGGCTTAGCCACCATGTGTATTGGTATGGGGCAGGGCGTTGCGACGGTGTTTGAGCGTCTAAAGTAATACGCTCGACCTGCTTTGCAAAAGCAACAAAAACGGCACCTTCGCGGTGCCGTTTTTCGTTTTAAAGTACTTTAAAACAGACCTTTAAAATAGCCCGTTATCCAGTCCAGCGGCCATGATCATGCCCAGCTCTTCGGCTTGGCGGGTGAAGGCCTCCTGCCACTCGCCGCGAAAAATAAGCGGGTCCTGTACCCAGCGCCAACGTAGCCCGGTGATGATGCTTTCCACCGCCCGTTGGGTGCCCGTGCCGTCATGGCCCGCGCGAATATAGAGCGCGCAGGGCAGGCCCTGCTTCTCTTCTAGTACGCTATAGTAGCTGCGGTCAAAAAAGTCTTTCAGCGCGCCGCTCATGTACCCAAGGTTTTCGGTGGTGCCCAGCACAATGCCATCGCAGGCGAGAATATCCGCTGGGCCCGCCTCGAAAGGCGTTTTGACAATGCACTCCACCGCCTCGATGTCCTCGTGTTCAGCGCCATGGTGTACGGCACGGCACAATGCCTGGGTATTGACGGAGGGCGAGTGAGCGACGATTAATAAGCGTTTCATGAGGATGTCTTCAGGCAATTGGCGGTGTGTTCAAGAGGTGCCACACTGACAGCACTTAATGACACAGCCTAGAGGTCTTAGGGCAAACCAATCAAACGCTTTAAAACCGCGTATGGGATAGGGTGTTCCGTGTTGAACGATCAAAAAGGGAATCGCGTCATGCGTCAGCAGGCCAAAATGATAGGGATCGCCAGTCTTTGTTCATTAACGCTGTTGTTGGCAGGGTGTGCGGGTCAACCAAGTGCCCCAGCCCGTAACGACAGCCGTTCAGCTCCTGCCGCGAGCAGTGAAGAGATAGTTCCTGCTGCAGCCGCATCGAACTATCAACCCGTCAGAATGGCACAGGCGGAAGATTGGGCACCCCCGCTGCAGGCGAGCCCGGAAGAGGACGCCGCTTACTATGTGAGCCGGTTATCCGACCGCCGTTTTGTCAGCCAGTATGGTGGGCCCGATAACCCAAGACCCTGGTATATCGCAGCCGAGCGTCTGGGCGAAATAGGTATGCCTGCCGTTCCGCTGCTGTTTGCCCGCCTCAATACCGAGGACCAGTACGAACTTATGCTGGTGCTCTACGCATTGCAGTTAGCCACACAAGACCCGCTCGTGACCTTCCAAACCGGCGGCGAAGCCGTTCAACTGCCGACGGTACTGGACCCAAGCGCCAATGGGGAAAATCGGCGCATTGCTCAGCAGTGGTGGGAGCGCTATGCGACACAGTTGGAGTTGCGCTAACACATTCGCTACATTGACCCTTGCCCCTTATTTCGCTGATTAGGAGAGCTCTATGGCATTTGCACTATCTAGCATGCAAGTCACCAGCACGGCCTTTGGTAACCATCAAGCGATTCCTGCCAAGCACACGGGTGAGGGCGACGATGTTTCCCCTGCGCTCGCTTGGCAAGGGGCTCCGGAAGGCACCAAAGGGTTTGCGGTGATCTGCCACGACCCTGATGCCCCGCTGGTGAAAGAGGGCAGCTACGGGTTTGTGCACTGGGTGCTTTACAACCTGCCGGGGGATATCACCTCGCTGGATGAAAACACCACGCTAGGCACGTTGGGTATGGCTGATTTTGGTAAACCTGGCTACGGCGGGCCCATGCCCCCAGAAGGCCACGGCAGCCACCTTTACTATTTCTGGGTGCTGGCGCTGGATGAACAAACAATGCTGCCGGAAGGACTTACGTTGCCTGAACTATTGAGCGCCGTTGAGCCTCACTTGTTAGGAATGAACCGTCTCGTCGGCACCTACGAGCGCGCCTGATTTACCTCCCCAGGCTGGAGCATTGCGCTGAAGCCGTGTAGGCTCCGTCGCTTGCTAATGTTTGTGTGATTGTCTGCTGCGATGGAGCCTTTGATGAGTGATATGCCCAACTGTCCTGCTTGCGCCTCTGAGTTTACCTATGACGATGGCATTCAATACGTTTGCCCAGAGTGTGGTAATGAATGGTCTAAGGACGGCGAATCAAGCGAAGTGGAGGCGGGCTCAGGCATCCGTGACGCAAACGGCAATATGCTGGCTGATGGTGACACCGTCACTGTAATTAAAGATCTCAAAGTGAAAGGCAGCTCCTCCGTTGTGAAAGTGGGTACCAAAGTGAAGAATATTCGCTTAGTAGACGGTGACCATGATATCGACTGCAAAGTCGATGGGATTGGCCCCATGAAGCTGAAGTCCATCTTTGTCAAAAAAGCTTAGCATCGAGCTAAGATCATCCTAGTTCCCTCTCCAAGCCTGCGATGAATCTCGTGGGCTTTATTTTTCGAGCTGTCATAGCTTCTCTAAATGATAATGATTGGCTTTTTTGATGTTATCAGCCGCGAACGTGCTAAGAAGTCGCGCTATTTGATAAGGATTTTGCAGAAGGGCTTCACATCAAATTTATACAGTACTAAAATGGTACTCAATTAACGGGTAAGCCAACGGCTCGCCCTAACGTGATGGAAAACGGGAGTGACTATGCTCAAGCTTTCTCGGCTGACAGATTATGCCGCTGTGGTGATGGCACAAATTGCCCGTCATCCCCAGGCGTCGCATGCGGCGGCTGACTTAGCAGAAGCGGTTCAATTGCCCCATCCCACGGTGAGCAAAACCCTTAAGATGCTGGTGAAAGCAGGGCTTTTGGAGTCGCAGCGCGGTGCCCAAGGCGGTTACCGCTTAGCGCGTCCCGCCTCGAAAATTACTGCCGCCGACATTATCAGTGCGATTGAAGGGCCGGTCGCCATGACCGAGTGCAGCCAAGCGGAAGGCGGCTGTGAACTGGTCGCCACTTGTGGCGTAGCAGATAACTGGCAGCGGGTATCGTTGGCTATTCGCACGCTGCTTGAAAGCGTGACGCTTGCTCACTTGGCGGACACCGCGCCCATCAAGCTACCCGTACAGTTACCGATTCAAAGTATCAGCCTATCGGCGGCATCGGCTTAAACCGTTAGGCAATTTAACCCTATTCACGGCGAGCTAACCTCGCCACCCAACTGCCCGGAGGGTATCACCATGGCAAGCGAAGAAATGGAACAGTTGGTTCGTCGCGAGTACAAAGATGGCTTTGTAACCGATATTGAAAGCGACACACTGCCACCTGGCCTGGATGAAAACACCATCGCCTTCATCTCCAAGAAGAAAGGCGAGCCGGAGTGGATGCTGGAGTGGCGCCTGGACGCTTACCGTCAGTGGTTGAAGATGGAAGAGCCGTCCTGGGCACACCTGAACTATCCGCCCATCGATTACCAAGAGATCTCCTATTTTAGTGCGCCCAAGCGCCCAGAAGATCGCCCCCAGAGCCTGGATGAAGTCGACCCCAAGCTGCTGGAAACCTACGAGAAACTGGGTATTCCGCTGCACGAGCGTGCCGCCCTGGCAGGGGTTGCCGTCGATGCGGTCTTCGACTCCGTCTCGGTTGCGACGACCTTCAAAAAAGAGCTGGCGGAAGCGGGCGTGATTTTCTGCTCCATTTCCGAAGCGATTCGTGACTACCCGGATTTGATCAAGCAGTACCTGGGGACGGTAGTGCCCGTGGCTGATAACTATTTTGCTGCGCTAAACTCCGCCGTGTTCACTGATGGCTCGTTCGTGTTCGTGCCAAAAGGCGTGAAGTGCCCGATGGAGCTGTCTACCTACTTCCGTATCAACGCGGCCAATACGGGCCAGTTCGAGCGCACGCTGATCATCTGCGAGGATCGTGCCGAGGTCTCCTACCTGGAAGGCTGCACCGCACCCATGCGCGATGAAAACCAGTTGCACGCTGCCGTGGTCGAACTGGTTGCATTGGACGATGCCTACATCAAGTACTCCACCGTTCAGAACTGGTACCCCGGTGATGAAGAGGGTAAGGGCGGCATCTATAACTTCGTGACCAAGCGCGGAGACTGCCGTGGTGAGCGTTCCCGCATCAGCTGGACGCAGGTAGAAACTGGCTCTGCAATTACCTGGAAATACCCCTCTTGCGTGCTGCGCGGTAAAGACAGCATCGGTGAGTTCTACTCTGTTGCAGTAACGAACGGTCGCCAGCAGGCGGATACCGGCACCAAGATGATTCATATTGGTGAAGGTACACGCTCCTATATCGTTGCCAAAGGTATTTCAGCGGGTAAGAGCGACCAGTCCTACCGTGGCTTGGTCAAAATTGGGCCGCGTGCCAAGGGCGCGCGTAACTTTACCCAGTGCGATTCGCTGCTGATTGGCGACAAGTGTGGTGCCCACACGTTCCCCTATCAGGAAATTGGCAACAGCACCGCGACCATTGAGCACGAAGCCACCACCTCTAAAATCGGTGAAGATCAGCTCTTCTACTGCCAGAGCCGCGGTATCTCAGAAGAAGATGCGGTCAGCATGATTGTGAATGGCTTCTGTAAAGATGTTTTCCAAGAGTTGCCGATGGAGTTCGCGGTGGAAGCGGAAGCACTGCTCAATGTCACTCTGGAAGGCGCGGTGGGCTAACCGCTCCGGCACCCAACTTATTTTTAGGGCGTCGCACTCGCGACCCGCAAGTATTTAAAAGGCGATCACTATGTTGCAAGTTAACGATTTACACGTCACCGTCGAAGGCAAAGAGATTCTGAAAGGCCTGACGCTCACCATTAATGCCGGTGAAGTGCACGCCATCATGGGCCCCAACGGCGCGGGTAAATCCACGTTGTCAGCGGTTATTGCTGGTAAAGATGGCTACGAAGTGACCCAAGGCAGCATCACGTTTGAAGGCAAGGACGTGCTGGAAATGGAAATCGAAGAGCGCGCCCAAGCGGGCCTGCTGCTAGGTTTCCAGTATCCGGTGGAAATCCCAGGGGTAAAAAACATTTACCTGCTGAAGTCTGCGCTTAACGCTCAGCGCGCTGCGCGCGGTGAAGGCGAAATGCCCGCGCCGGAATTCATGAAGCTGGTCAAAGAGAAGCTCGGCTTTATGAAAATGGATGCCAGCTTCCTGCAGCGTGCAGTGAACGAAGGCTTCTCCGGCGGCGAGAAAAAGCGTAACGAAATCCTGCAGATGTTGGTACTACAGCCGAAGCTGGCCATGCTGGATGAAATCGACTCTGGCCTCGATATCGACGCCATGAAAGTCGTCGCGGACGGTGTGAACAGCCTGCGTGCCGAAGAGCGCGCCATTCTGTTGGTCACCCACTACCAGCGCCTGCTGGACTACATTGTGCCGGACAAAGTCCACGTTCTGGTCGATGGCCGTATTGTCAAAACCGGCGATGCCGAGCTTGCCAAAGAGCTAGAGGCCAACGGTTACGAAGGCATTGAGGAGTCTGTGGCATGAGCGATACGCAAACGTTTTTGGACACGCTAGCCACGCGTAGCCAACAGCGCGCTGGAGAGCCTACCTGGATCGCCGCTCGCCGCCAGGCGGGCGCGGCTCGCTTCGAAGCAATGGGCTTCCCGACCCGCCGCGACGAAGAGTGGAAGTACACCGACGTGCGCGCCATCGCCCAGGGCAACTTTGCCTTGGCAGAGAACGCCGAGTTCTCTCAGGCCCAGGCGGCTGCCCTCACGCTGCCCCTGGATGCTTACCGGCTGACGTTCGTGGACGGTGTGTTTTCGGCAGCGCTATCGGACCTCGATGCGCTTCCCGACAGCGTGCAGGTGATGCCGCTCTCTAAGGCACTGGCCGAGAACCATGAAGCCGTGGGCGGCCCGCTGGGGCGTTTAACCGGGGTCGATTTCTCCACGTTCGCCGCGTTAAATACCGCCTTTATGGAAGAGGGCGCAGTGGTGCGCATCGCGCCGGGCACCGTCGTCGAAAAGCCCATTTTGCTGCAGTTCCTGTCTCGTGCGGGGACGCCGGTGATGAGCCATCCGCGCATTTTGGTCGAAGCCGCTGGGCGTAGCGAAGCTACCCTCATTGAGCACTACGTGGGTGAGGCGGATGCCGCCAACTTTACCAACGTCGTGGCAGAGCTGATGCTAGATCGTGGGGCAATTTTGAACCACTACAAGCTCCAGGAAGCACCCATTGGTGACCTGCACGTAGCAAGCATTCACGTCGAGCAGAACCGCGACAGCCGCTACACCTCGTACAACCTGAATTTGGGTGGCGCGCTGGTGCGCAACGACCTGATCAGTGACTTGAACGGTCAGGGCGCTGAAACGAACTTCTACGGCCTGTTCTTTGGCCAGGGTCGCCAGCACGTGGATAACCACACTAAGGTGAACCACAACGCGCCACTGACGTTCTCGAACGAGAACTACAAAGGCATTCTGGATGATCGTGCTCACGGTGTCTTCAATGGCAAAGTGTACGTGAAGCGCGATAGTCAGAAGATTGAAGGCTTCCAGAGCAACCAGAACCTGCTGCTGTCAGATCGCGCGCAAATCGACGCAAAACCCGAGCTCGAAATCTACGCCGACGACGTGAAGTGCTCCCACGGCACCACCACCGGTCAGTTGGACGAGGATGCGATCTACGCACTGCGTACCCGGGGTATCGACGAAGCCACGGCACGTGGCCTGTTAACCCTCGCCTTCGCTGGTGAAGTACTTGAGCAAGTGGCGCTTGATGCTATTGCCGAGCGCGTTGAGCTGGCGGTAGCCGGTAAACTGCCTGAGCGTTTCAATCTCGCCGGACTGGTTGAAGCGGCGGCTGCGCTCAACGATTAATCAAGGAGTCATCAATGCCCCATAGCGTGATTGAGAAGCCTACCGAGCGCAGCGTTGCGGCCTATGACGTTGAAGCGCTACGCCGCGACTTCCCGATTTTGAATCGTGAGGTTCACGGCAAGCCGCTGGTGTATTTGGATAATGCCGCCACCAGCCAAACGCCGCAGCAGGTGATTGACGTGTTTAGCGATTACTACTCGCGCTACAACGCCAATATTCACCGCGGCTTGCATACGCTCGCCGATGAAGCGACGGCAGCCTTTGAAGCCACGCGTCATCGTGTTAAAGCGTTTCTCAATGCCGAAGATGCCCGCCAAATCATCTTCACGCGGGGCACCACTGAAGCGATCAATTTAGTGGCCCAAAGCTGGGGCCGCAGCCAGCTAAATGCCGGAGACGAAGTGCTGATCTCGATGTTGGAGCACCACTCCAACATCGTTCCCTGGCAACTGCTGGCGGCGGAGCGCGGCTTCACGATCAAGGTCATCCCAGTGGACGCGCACGGGGCGCTCGATATGCAGGCGTATCGTGAACTCTTGAGTGAGCGCACGAAACTGGTGGCGGTGAATCACGTCTCTAACGCACTGGGTACGATTAACCCCGTGAAAGAGATGGCAGCGCTGGCGCATCAGCATGGCGCGCTCATCTTGGTGGATGGCGCCCAAGCGACGCCGCATCAGCAGGTGGACGTTCAATCTATCGATGCGGATTTCTATGCGTTTTCAGGCCATAAAGTGTACGGCCCAACGGGTGTTGGCGTGCTATATGGCAAGCAGGCGTTGCTAGAGGTCATGCCGCCTTGGCAGGGTGGCGGTGAAATGATCAAAACCGTTTCCTTTGATGCAGGTACCACCTTTGCGGATATTCCGCATAAATTTGAAGCGGGTACCCCCGCCATTGCCGAAGTGATTGCGCTTGGCCGTGCGCTTGAGTGGATGGAAGGCATTGGCGTTGAGGCGATTGGTGCGTGGGAAGCCGTGCTGCTCAACCATGCAACCCAGGCGGTGAGTGGCATTGAGGGCCTGCGGATATTAGGCACTGCGCCGCATAAAGCGGGCGTGCTCTCCTTCGTTGTTGAAGGTGCGCACTCGCAGGATATTGGTCTGCTGATTGACCAGCTGGGTGTAGCAATTCGTACCGGGCACCACTGCGCCCAGCCGCTGCTGCATCACTTTGGCGTTGAGGCGACCTGTCGTGCATCGTTTGCTGCGTACAATACCCTTGATGAAGTAGACACGTTTGTGGCAGCGCTCAACCGTGTGATTGGAATGGTACGCTAAGGACATCTATGGATATCGAGCAAATTGCGAGTCTTGAGCGCGGTCAAAAACTCCCGCTCCAGCGGGATGTAGAGGCTATCGCGATTCCGTTCGGCAAAACGGATACGCTGGCGGAAGACAGTATTGTCAGCGTAATGCAAGCCAAAGGTAGCTCGGTGAGTGTTGGTTTTGAAGGCCGCTTGTATCTCATTGAAGGGCGTAACCTTGATGCGCTGGGGCTTGAGTCGCTGCCACGTCCGACACTGCCAGAAAGTGCTACTGATGAAGAGATTGAGCAGTTTGTCTGGGATCAGCTGCGCACCTGCTTTGACCCGGAAATTCCGGTGAATATTGTTGATCTAGGGCTGGTGTACGGCTGTCGGATCGAGCGCTTGATTAGTGGCGAGCGGATAGTCACTATCCGTATGACGCTGACCGCGCCTGGCTGCGGCATGGGCGATGTCATCGCTGCCGATGCGCGCAACAAGATTCTGGGAGCGCCGCAGATCAGCAAGGTGCATACCGAAATTGTCTTTAGCCCACCCTGGAGTCGTGACATGATGAGCGATGAAGCCAAGCTTGAGCTCGGCATGTTCTAACCCCTGCTGGGGAGCTGGATGCACAGCCTGTTATTACGTTGGATAAAGCGTTTTCTAATGTCGCTAGGAGCCTTGCTGCTACTGGCGACATTGCTATTTATAGCCGGTAATTTATGGGTGCTTGCAAGTACCGCACGCTATATCGACGGTCATTTAGAGCAGTGCCAACCCACAGACGTGGCGATTGTCTTTGGCACCTCCCACTGGACTCGTAGTGGGCTACGTAACCCGCATTTTCATGCCCGCATGCGAACGTCTGCACGCCTTATCGCTGACCAGCGTGTTCAGCATCTGCTCATCTCTGGCGATAATCGCACCCAAGCCTATAATGAGCCGCGTGCCATGTGGCGCGATCTGTATCGCCGAGGGGTGTCTGCAGAGCAACTGACAATGGATTTCGCTGGCTTCAGCACCTATGACACGATGGTGCGGGCGCGGGATGTGTTTCAGCTTAAAGAGGCGCTGCTGGTTACCCAGAGTTGGCACTTGCCTCGGGCTATTTTTATCGGGCGTGCGCTGGGGATGGAAGTGACGGGCTGTATTGCTGAGGAGCAGTCAGCGGCAGATGAGTGGCGGTTAAAAAATGCGTGAATGGGTAGCGCGAATTGCTACTCTGGGAGATCTCTACTTATGGCAGAGGGAGCCCTACTTTCTCGGCCCCGCAGAGCCTATCGAGCTTCATCGCCAGGAGGGTGGCGATAAAAGTAGAGAAGAGAGTAGCGAAAACACGCCTGAGGCGACCGTCAATATCAACGCCGCTCTATTTTTTCAGCAGTCACTGCAGGCATATACAGTCCCTGAGCATTAAAGCCGAGTTAACGCCGCAAAGTTAGCGGCGAGTATTACGTTTTTGCAGGTTGTATAGCTCGCGAATCAGCTTACGGCATCCCCGCATGCACTCATCCACTACCGGTTCGATCGGGTCGGGTAGGGGGTGGGTAAACAAGGTTGAGAGGGCCTGCATCAGTACACGCTCTTGTTCTAACAGCTCATTGATCAAGACTTGGCTATCGCTGCCAACGAAGCTCTTTAAACGGCTCCAGAGCCATAAGAAGTCATCACGCTCAACGTCAGCATCCCGAGGCAGCATTTTTAAGTGCGCGCGGGCAAGTTCCTGCAGCTTACGCATCTGCTTGAGTCGCTCAGTATAGTGCGGCTTCAGTGCATCGCGCAGCGAGGGGCGCAGGCGTTCGATATTATCCTGGAAATAATCAATGCTATCGGCCAGCGCTTCCAGCACGCTGTCCATCGCCACTTGGCGATTGTCGAGAAACATGAGCGTCTACCTCCTTCGGTGACGCAGATTGTGGGGGGGGCGGCGTTGATTTGCCACCCCTAATAGGGATTATTTTTGCAATTGACCGTTAGCCTTTAGGCTTGGGTGGTGCTTTGCGAGCAGGCACTGCATTCTTTTCGATATGCTCGATGATCATGCCGGCAATATCTTTACCGGTAGCGCTCTCGATGCCCTGCAAACCTGGTGAAGAGTTGACCTCCATAATCACCGGGCCGTGGTTAGAGCGAAGCAAATCCACGCCCGCGACGCGCAGCCCCATCGCCTTGGCTGCACGAATCGCGGTGGAACGCTCTTCCGGGGTGATGCGGATCACACTAGCAGTGCCGCCACGGTGAAGATTGGAGCGGAACTCGCCGTCGGCGGCCTGACGTTTCATGGATGCCACGACCTTATCGCCAATCACGAAGCAGCGGATATCCGCACCGCGTGCTTCTTTGATGTATTCCTGAACCATGATGTTGGCTTTCATGCCCATAAAGGCCTGAATGACGGATTCAGCGGCCTGGTTGGTTTCAGCCAATACCACACCAATACCCTGGGTGCCTTCCAGCAGTTTAATCACCAGGGGCGCGCCTTTCACCATGGTGATTAGGTCGGGAATATCATCTGGTGAGTGGGCGAAGCCGGTAATCGGCAGGCCTAATCCCTTACGCGACAGCAGCTGCAGCGAGCGCAGCTTATCCCGGGAGCGGGTAATCGCGACCGAATCGTTAATCACGTAGGTGCCCATCATTTCAAACTGGCGCAGTACCGCACAGCCGTAGAAAGTCACCGAGGCGCCAATACGCGGAATCACCGCATCAAACGGCTCAATCTCTGCGCCTTTATAGTGAATAGAAGGGTGGTGCGAGGCGATGCTCATGTAGCAGCGCAGGGTATCGACCACTCGGGCGGTATGGCCGCGCTGTTCGGCGGCTTCCACCAGTCGGCGCGTAGAGTAAAGGTTACGGTTACGGGAAAGCAGGGCAATATGCATGCAGGGCTCCGGGCCAAAAAGGGTCGTCGTTTAAATGTGTTTAAGGCTCGCCGTGCAAAAATGCAGCGCCGGGGGCCACCAGTAGGCGGCGCATAGCGCGCCTGCCCAGCAGCATCGCGTGGCGCATATTGCTACGGTCGGTCAAAGTAAGTTCAACCGGAAAGTTCAGTTCGCCCAGTTGCATTGGGGTACGGATAACATAGCGCCACTCGCTATGGCCGTTCGAGCTGGTGACGCGGCGACGGTCGTGTAAATGCAGGCGATAGCGGTGGGCAGGCGTCTCTGGCCCACCGCTATGGGTAATAAAGCTTACCCATAACTGTCCATCAGCATCTTCATGGCTTTCAATGTCTTCGGCGTGCAACGCCGATGTCCGTGCGCCTGTATCGGCTTTGCAGCAAAGGTGAAGCCCTAGTTCAGGTAACGTCACCATTTCACGGCGGCCGATGACCGCTTTGGCCTGATAGGGTAATTCCTTCACAGCGCACTCCTGACGATATAAGAGAAACAAGACATAGTGATGACGATTCCTGCTAGCCTTTTTGGTTAGGCTGCATGGCCGACAAACGCGATTGGATAGCCGAGCCTGCTGGGGCGTCGCGCAAGGTCAGCATGACGGGCAGACGCAGCCGAGGAATTAAAGCGATATCGCGCACAACGGCCGCAAAGTGGCTGCGCTCATCCTCTGCTAAACGTTGTAAGAATAATGGTAAACGCTCGGCATCTTCCAGTAATGGCCAACCGCGCCCGGCCATGGCGGCCATCAGGTCGGGGCCGCAGGCCGTGCTATCGTTTAGCAGGTTGGTATACCAGTCGCCTGCAAAAGCCGGCGCTGAGCTACCCACGCTACGTACGCAGGCGCAGAGCGTTTCTAAATCGCCGCTGCTGGCCGCCTGCTCGCCTCGTGTCCGCAACGCATCAATGAGCGCTTCAGACAGTGGCTGATGCTCAAGGCAGTAGCAGAGCGAATGAATAACGCTCACCGGCAGTTGAGGAATACGTAGCGCTAGGGCATCTGCCGTTGGTGTATCCAAACGTACTACATAATCGGCGATGCCCTGTAGTCCCAGGGCTTGCCAATCAATCGTCTGTTGGCCACTTAAATAGGCTTCTACAGGCTCTAGGTGCTGGCTGGCAGGTAGGGCGCTGGCATAGGTGGCCCGGGCATTGAGCATGGCCTGAAAGGTGATATCAGGCGTAAAGGCCAGCGGATTATCCTTCATTAAATGGTCCACGTCTGCTGATTCTGCAGCGTCGAGCACAGTCGGGTCAGAAGCAGCGGCATTGCGACCCAGGGTTTCCAATAGGCGGTTAATAAAGCCATCGCGCTGTGCGGGCGATAGCATGCCTTGCTCATCCAGTGGCAGCGCTAAAAACCAGATAGCAGGCTCTTCCATTGCCCCTAGGCGAAAGACGATCCCCAGGCGTGCTTGCCCTTGCCACGGTTCAGGCCAGGCCTGTTCGGCATTTTCAAACGCGCGCAGGGTTTCCCTGGAGCAGGCAGTCACTCTGCGCCCCATATGGTAAAGCGACACCTCAGCGCCACTGCGTGTAAAAAATTCATCAAGGGTGTTAATTGGCTGCATGACATCCTTCCGCATTTCAAGCCTGCACTCTACCTTGCTGTTCTGCCACTGTCAGCCGCAACCGCTGATTTATCCATGCTTTATCATCTAAGTGGTTAAAAAATGAGCAACTTTGCGTAAGCCGCGTGAGACTAGCGGTGGCGACACCTTTCCATAGTTTATCCACAGCCTCTTGCAGGTTTTCTGTGAATCGGTGAATAACTCCATTGAGCACGCCTTTGAGTGGCAACTTACCCACAGAGTTGGGATAATGAACGCTAAATATGACCAACCCATAAGGTGCTTATGAGCGTCCATCAACAGCTTCAAACCGCGCTTCTTGAGCTTGAAGCCGCCATGAAGGCCGCTAATCTGTGGCGCACGCCCACCCCAGATGCGGCCGCTTTTGCCAGTCAGCAGCCTTTTTGTATTGATACCATGTCGCTGCCCCAGTGGGTGCGCTATGTCTTTGTTGCCCGCTTAAATGCACTTATTGAAGCCGAGGCTGCCATGCCCGCCAAGTGTGAAGTCGCTCCAGCGGTGGCGGCGTATTTAATGCAGGAGAAGGTAAGAGCAAGCGATCAGCTATTGGTAGTGAAAGCGGTGGAGCGTGTCGACAAGCTGGTCACAGAGAATTAACCACGCGAGTAAGGCAGACCAAATCAATGCCCAGAGGCAAGCTCTGGGCATTTTTTTACGTGTTAGCGAAGGTGGGAGCTAGAAGCTAGAAGCTAGAAGCGGTAGCTCAAGCCTGCCATGACCACCATGGGGTCAATCTCGACGGTGCCCGCACCTGCGCCATTAATAGAGGCGTCGGTGTCGATGTCTAAGTACCAGGCAGCGGCGTTGAGTGCCCAGTGGTCATCAATGAGTAGATCAACACCCACTTGAGCGGCCGCGCCCCATGAGTCGTCTAGCTCAAGTTCGCCAATGGCGAGGCTCTCATCGGAGAAGCGCGTGTAGTTAATACCCGCACCCACGTAGGGCTGTACTTGAGAGTCGCTACCACCCAGTGGGTAATACTGTAGCGTTAGAGTGGGCGGCAGGAGCTTTGTTGATGCTAGGTTGTCACCGTTGAGTTCAATGTCATGCTCGAAAGGGAGCGCAGCCAGTAGCTCCACGCCCATTTTGTCGTGGAAACGGTAGCCCAGGGTGAAAGCGAAGTCGGTTTTATCCTGAGCATCGACCGCGAAGGCACCACCTGCGAGCGAGCCGTTGTCGCTTTTCGGCGCGATGTTGGCAACGCCAACGCGGGTAAAGAAATCGCCAGCGCCATAGGCAACGGCTTGGCTGCTAACTGCTAAGGTGGCAGCGGCAAGCCCAGTGGCGAGTAGGGTAGGCGGTGATAAATGGCGCATAGCGTCGCTCCTGACCGATAACATGGTGGGTGAGTGGTTTAAAGTTGTCGTAAACCATATAGCCAGTGTATCGAGCCAACGAGGGAGCGTTATTGACCTAGGGCAAAGAGCTGTGAACTGATAGGTTCAGCGCCTAGCAAGGTAAATATCTGAAGGGAGAAGGGGCTAAAAGAAGGGGCTAAAAAAAGAGGAGGCTTAACGGGTTAACTGCAACCCGTTAAGCCTTAGGCTAATTAAGCGACGTTACGCTCGTTTAGCGTTCAATATGCTGATACTCGCCAGCATCGGCGGTTATGCTGCTTACTGCCAGGATGGCAATGAAAGAAGCGATAAAGCCCGGGATGATCTCGTAAACGCCAGGGCCACCCATGAAGGAGCCGTTCCAGCCCAGCGCAATCCAGATCATAACCGTGGCAGCACCCACCACCATACCGGCGATAGCACCTGCGCCGTTTGTACGCGACCACATCAGCGACAGAATAATCAGCGGGCCAAAGGCGGCACCAAAACCTGCCCAAGCGTTACTCACCAGCCCCAGCACTTGCGAGTTCGGGTCAGAGGCAATCACGGCTGCGATCAGACCCACTAGCACAACACTGACACGACCTACGGCCACACACTCTTTGTCTGTAGCTTCTTTACGCAGGAACAGGCGATAGAAGTCCTCGGTCAGTGATGAAGATGACACCAGCAGCTGGCTAGAAATAGTACTCATCACAGCAGCAAGCAGGGCCGCGTAGAGGAAGCCGGTGATCAGCGGATGGAACAGCAACTCAGCCAGGATGATAAAGATCGTTTCCGGGTCTTGGACTTCCATCCCATTGCGAACCGCATAGGCGCGACCAAAGATGCCGAGAGAGACCGCACCGATCAGGGAAATAGCCATCCAGCTCATGCCGATGTTGCGGGCAATCGGAACATCTTTCAGCGTACGGATAGCCATAAAGCGCACGATAATATGCGGCTGACCAAAATAGCCCAGGCCCCAGGTAACGGCAGAGAGCCACCCAATGAACGTCAACCCTTCAGTCCACGACAGCAGCGTGGGATCAACTTCATTGAGGGTCTGTGAGGCTTGAGTAAAGCCACCACCGCCTTCACCAAACAGTACTACTGCAGGCATGATGACCAAAGCCAGCATCATGATGCAGCCTTGCACAAAGTCCGTCATGCTCACGGCCAAAAAGCCGCCAACCACGGTGTAGGCCAGCACCACCCCCAGCGTGATTACCACACCCACCGCGTAGTCGCTCATACCGCCGATGTTGATAACGCCAGCAAAGGCGCTCTCAAACAGTTTGCCGCCTGCGACCAAGCCAGAAGCAGTGTAAACGGCGAAGAAAATCACGATGACGATAGCGGACACCGTTCTCAGCGACAGCGCCCGAGTGGGGAAACGGTTGGCTAGGAAGGCTGGAATGGTAATCGCGTTACCATAGTGAACTGTCTGTTCACGAAGGCGCGGCGCGACCAGAATCCAGTTAAAGAGTGCGCCCACAAATAGGCCAATCCCGATCCAGGCCGAACCCAAGCCAGAGACGAACATCGCCCCTGGTAAACCCAGTAGCAGCCAGCCGCTCATATCCGACGCGCCAGCCGACAGGGCGGC
The DNA here is from genome assembly GCF_001596805.1 of Halomonas sp. KX33721. Lineage (NCBI taxonomy): Bacteria > Pseudomonadati > Pseudomonadota > Gammaproteobacteria > Oceanospirillales > Halomonadaceae > Halomonas > Halomonas sp. KX33721. Next base: position 32,128 of record NZ_LVIA01000039.1, read on the forward strand.
TACTTTAGGGCTGAGGGTACGGCCACCCAGCATGTAATCCTCAGACGTAGATGTCGATTTGCGCATAGCATAAACGCCGATGGCAATCATGAGCGCAAAGTAGGCAAAAAGGCTGACCCAAACGCCAATATCCATAAAATATCTCCAATTCATCAGGACGGAGCTAGCTCCGACAGGTGCCTGCGCCGACCAAGTAACGTTGGCCGCCGCGCAGTCTTGTTGTTGTTAACCCCTTTTCGTATTCAAGTCGCTGACCCTAGCGAGTAACCGCTAGGGATGTCATTAGAGAGGTTATGGCTACGTTTATGTGCAATGTTCCCTATGCCCAGCACACGGCCTGGAGGGGCCACGAATGTGAAGGCAATCGCTCTATTATTGTCAACCATGAGACGGTTCCTTTTCAGGAGTTCAGGTTAGTAGTGTTGATGAGCCGTTACTCATCGCCTAGCGCCAGAAGCGACGCGTTGCCACCCAGGGCGGCGGTGTTATTAGTAATCGTTTTTTCGGTCACAAAGCGCTGCAAATAGTGCGGCCCGCCTGCTTTAGGGCCAGTACCTGACAGCCCTTGGCCACCGAACGGCTGAACGCCAACAACAGCACCGATGATATTACGGTTGATATACACATTGCCTACCCGAATTTTCTGCGCTATTTCAGCGGCAAAGGATTCGTTACGGCTATGCACCCCAAAGGTCAGTCCATAACCCCGGCCGTTAATGTCATTGATGACCTTATCAAGCTCACGTGCTTTGAAGCGCACAATGTGCAGCACCGGGCCAAACTGCTCGCGCGTCAGGGCGTCAATACTGTCAATGGTAAAGGCGACCGGCGGTACAAAGGTGCCGTGCTGGGTGTGCTCGGCGGCCATCGGTGTTTCGGCTACTAAGCGGTTCTCGCCTTTGAGCTTCTCGATGTGCTCCATTAAGCCTTTACGGGCGTCTTCATCAATGACCGGGCCGACATCGGTACCCAGGTCACGAGGGTCGCCAATGCGCAGTTCGCTCATTGCCCCCTTGAGGATTTCGATAACGCGGTCAGCAACATCTTCCTGAAGGTAAAGCACCCGCAGGGCAGAGCAGCGCTGGCCAGCACTCTGGAAGGCAGACTGAATGACATCCACGACGACCTGCTCGGGCAGGGCGGTGGAGTCAACGATCATCGCGTTCATGCCGCCGGTTTCAGCGATCAGCGTGGGTAGCGGCGCGTTATCACGAGCGGCGAGAGCACGGTTAATAATTTGCGCTGTGTCGGTACCGCCGGTAAACACTACGCCGGTAATGCGCGGGTCAGAAGTCAGCACGCTGCCCACGGTAGGGCCGTCACCCGGCAGCAGCTGCACCACATCACGGGGCATACCGGCTTCGTATAGCAGCTCGATAACGCGGTGGGCGACAATAGAGGTCTGTTCAGCGGGTTTCGCCAGAACAGTGTTGCCTGCGACCGCAGCGGCAACGATTTGCCCGCAGAAGATGGCTACCGGGAAGTTCCAAGGGCTGATGGCGGCAAAAACACCTTTACCACCCATCATCAAGCGGTTGGATTCACCGGTCGGGCCAGGCAGTTCGATGGGTTCGCCAAACGACTCTTCAGCGCGCATGGCGTAGTAACGGCAGAAATCAACCGCTTCTTTGATTTCATCGACGCCGTCAGTGAGCAGCTTGCCGCCTTCACGGGAGCAGAGTGTCATCAGCTCCGCCATGTGCTCTTCCATCAGGTCGCCCAGCCGACGCACAATCGCTGCGCGCTCGGCTACGGGAGTCGTGTCCCAGCGCGGGAAGGCTTCCCAGGCAGCGTCGAGGGCTTTCGCTGCCTGCTCTTTGCTGGTCCACTGCACGCTGCCGACGGTTTGGCGGCGGTCGAAAGGCGAAGTGACGCTATGGGTATTGGCGCTATCGTCGGCCACATCAAACGCTAGCAGCGGCTTGGTGGGGTACTGCTTATCCATGAACGTCGCCATTTTCTCCATCAGCGGGTAGTAGTGGCTACGGATGTTTAAGTTGACCCCACGGGAGTTGCGGCGCTTCGGCCCGTAGATGTCTTTTGGCAGCGGGATGCGCTTGTTGTAGAAAGTTTTTTGCTGGCGCAGTGTTTCGATAGGGTGCTGGCACAGCGACTCCACCGGCACGTCCGGGTCGACAATCTGGTGAACGAACGACGAGTTGGCACCGTTTTCCAGCAGGCGACGTACCAAGTAGGGCAGCAGGTCTTTATGCGCACCGACCGGCGCGTAAATACGGCAGTAAGTGCCTTTGGGGGCGCGCTCAAGGGCTGCATCGTAAAGGGCTTCGCCCATGCCGTGCAGGCGCTGGAATTCAAACGGCCGGCTGTCGTGGTTCGCCAGCTCCAGAATGGTGGTCACGGTGTGGGCGTTGTGCGTCGCAAACTGAGGGAAGATGCGGCCACGGGTGTCGTCAGACAGTAGGAACTGCGCGCAGGCCAAGTAGGCCACATCGGTACACGCCTTGCGGGTATAGACCGGGTAGCCATCGATACCAAGCTGCTGAGACTCTTTGATTTCGCTATCCCAATAAGCACCTTTTACTAGGCGTAGCGGAATTTCATCGCCCTGCTCATCCGCCAAGCGGTTGATGTAGTGCAGCACGGGCAGAGCACGCTTGGAGTATGCCTGAACCACTAGGCCAAAGTGGCCCCAGCCTTTGACGGCGTCGCTCTGGTAAATCGCACGGAAGACTTCCAGAGAAAGCTCCAGGCGGTCGACTTCTTCAGCGTCAATGGTCACAGCCACATCCAGCTCGCGCGCTTTGGTGACCAGTTGAATGACGGTATCTACCAGCTCGGTCAGTACCTGTTCGCGGCGGCCAAACTCATAGCGGGGGTGTAGGGCAGAGAGTTTGATGGAGACCGATGGTGCCGGGGTTTTGTCGCCCAGAGATTTGCACGCTTTGCCCACTTGCTCAATAGCACGGGCGTAGTCGTCAAAGTAGCGTTTGGCATCGTCGCGGGTGCGCGCGGCTTCACCCAGCATATCGTAAGAGTAGGTGTAGCCTTTATTGAATAGCGGCTTAGAGCGTTTCAGGGCTTCGTTAATATCGCGGCCAAGCACGAACTGCTTGCCCATGATTTTCATCGCTTCCATCATCGCCCGGCGAATCACCGGCTCGCCCATACGATTAACCATACGGTTAATAAAGTGGGCGGGCTGGCCCTCTTTCGGATGGTCCAGCTTCAGCACGCGGCCGGTCATCAGCAGGCCCCAGGTCGAGGCGTTGACCATCCACGACTCGCTCTTGCCTACATGGGACTGCCAATCCGCTGGGCCTAGCTTGTCTTCGATCAGCGCATCTGCGGTGGCTTTATCCGGAATACGCAGCATCGCCTCGGCAAGACACATCAGCATCAGCCCTTCGTGGGTATCCAGGCTGTACTGCTGAAGCAGCTCGTCGATGGTGTCGACGGCGGTGTCCATGTTGCGAACGTCGCGCACCAGCGCTGCCGTGTTGGCCTCAATGCGCGAAAAATCGTCTTGGTCGGCGTTCAGCAGTTTAATCAGCTCGCTGACGTAGGCATCTTCATCGACGATATAGTGTTCGCTGACACGCTGCATTAGCGTATCAAGGTCGGTTTGCCAGGTGGCAGGGTCACGCATTTTTTTTAGCATTGAGCATTGAGGCCCCCGTAAGACAGGTCTGAAACGAACAGCTTGAACGAATAGCTGTGTCAGCTAGCGTTCAAAAAGTGGTGGCAGGGCAGATGCCCAGACTGACGTTCGAATGTAGAGCTAGCCGTCGTTAGGTGTATGTCGTTTTCGTGGCAAAACGTGTCAATTTCACGGCAAGCTGTGCCTGTTTACGACTTTAGTAGAGTTGGGTGCGGCTCGCTAGCGGCAAACAACGCGACTTTTTTACTACACTCACCAACGTAATATCAGCGAGACGAGAGCACGCTTGCCCCTGCGGGGGTGGCTGAGGGTGATAACGCCGTTGAATGAGCCGTTGAACGATTGTTGGTATCTAAGGAGGGGCTGGCAAAGCCTTGGCGTAGCTGGCGCGGCGAGGCTCCGTAGCTGCGGCGAAACGCATGGGACAGCGCGCTCTGATTGGCAAACCCTGTTTGAATGGCAATATCGGTCAGTGGTAAGCGGCTTTGCATGATGAGTTGACGCGCTGCGTGAAGGCGCTGTCTGCGGACATATTGCCAGGGTGAAAGGCCGGTTTGGGCGCGAAAACGCTCAGAAAAATGTGCTTCGCTCAGGCAGGCGAGCTTGGCTAGGTCGGCCACCCGCAGCTCATCGGCTAAGTGACGGCGGATAAACCGGTCAATCTGGTTAAGGTCAATGCGTCGCTGGGCAGCGCTCCCTGAGGCACCTAGGCGGGCTTTTAGCGAGCCTAACAGCGTGGCCGCTAGGCGGTCTTGCTGAAACGAGGTGGCAGAGTTGTCTAATCCCCGGGCCAGTTCGCTCTCGACAAAGGTAAGATAGTGGCGCAGCGGGCTGTCTAAGGCAAAAAAGCGCGGCACATCAAATAGCGCCACCAATTCACGGTGCTCACCCGTCAAAGCGGGAGCATCTTCTGGTAAATCTAGAATCAACTGACGATTATGGCCGTTGCCAGAATAGTAGTGCTCATGGTTAGCAGGCACGATGCAGCCGGAAAAAGCGTTTACACGGCCGCCCAACCCCTCGATTTCAAATTCAGAAGAGCCACATAGCGTGATCACTATCTGATGGAAGTCATGGGAGTGATGCTTCGTCGCCGTTTCCAGGGGTATTTGACGAATGGTACTCGGCATACGGTTCTCCTCGTCGCTGCTGCTCTGTTAGCGCTGACGAAGCGCTGTATGTGCCGCTAAATGATCACGTAATGCTTTTAGCTCCGCGTAACCCTCTTGGTTGAGGAGCGGCTTGCCCTGAGCAATCTGCCAGCGTCGCCCGTGTGTATCCATTAGGTGTGAGGCACGGCGGCGAACGTTGTCTAAATACTCATCATGGCGGATAGGGTAGCCAATCAGAGCATTCCACTCGGTCTCGCTGACCTTGCTCTCCAGCGCCTTATCAAACAGCGCGATCAGATCCTTGGGCTCGGTGCGGTAGCGAGGCGTTCCTGCGTTCATCAGCACCAGCAACACAGCCCCCATTACCAGTAAACAAACGCCAAACACCAGTAAGTAAAGTGCCATGCATAGCTCCTGGCCACATCAGGATAGACGCCAGCTTATGCGCCCAGTTGAGAATAGCCACCTAGTATACGCCTGCGCCTGCTGAGACGAAAATTTTAACCTTTTGCGAACTTTTTCTCTGCAGGGTGTCTGAGTATGTACAGACAACATCGCGATAGCAGTCGCTAATAGTGTTGTTCTGGCTATTGTTTTCGATCCCTTGCTTCCGCTGCTTGTTTCAAGCAGCGGTTTTTTTTGTAGGTACCTTTATTAGCATCATGCCGCAGGTGTTCAAGCGTCTAATGGCGGCGAATCATTAGTAAGGCCATCAAAATGTCCCGACGCGTGACGATGCCCACTAAGCGATGCTGTTCGACGACCGGATAAATTTTCGGTTTCGCGCCCAGCATTTCCTGCGCTAAATCGGTCACGCTTTTATTGGGGGGGGGTAGTGAGCACGTCCTGACGCATTAACTCTCGGACCAACGGCGCTTCGTGGTCATGGTAAATGCTGTCGAGCACGTGCCCCAGAACATCCTGCTCAGAGATAAAGCCGATTAAGCGGTCTGACGTATCTACGACTGGCGCTCCAGGCAGCCGATGCAGGGCGAGCCCTTGTGCAAGCGTCGTAATGGATGTCTCTCCTGAGACACGGTAGCAGTCGCGAGACATAATATCGCGTACGGTATCCGGGATTTTTTTTATTCATTGGAACACTCCTTAACGTGATCGACAGGCCACTGCCGATTCTCTTACTGTAGGTGATTTAACTCATCCTGTGCTGCCCCCATACTGTCTCTATTCAACGCTTTGCCAATTTTTCAAGCCCGCTTCAAATGCTGTGAGGAGTCGTTATGGATGCTCGTGAATATCTGAACCGTAAAGGCGTTGGCCTAGATCGAGACCCTGACAGGCCCAATACGCTGGAAGAGAAAGCCTGGGAGCGTGCCCGTGGCGCAGGCAGTCATCGGCCCAACTCGGGGACACCCTACGACTGGGAAGATTGGGAGCGCTACCACGACGACTTGGCAGAGGGCGCAGACACCCTAGAGCAAAAAATAGATAAAGAGGCGCACCGTAAAGCGCTTGCCCATGAAAAGGAGCAGGCCGAGAAAGCACAAGCGGCCGTTGGGCACTTTACCCCCTCAGCGAAGCCTATAGCCCCTGAAGAAAAAACTTCACCAGAACCACCCGCCACACCCGCGAAAGAACCTGCCAACTTACAGCTAGCTTATCGCGCCCTGGCCGTGCTGCTACCGCCCTTAGCCGTTGGTTTAACCGAAGGCGGGGCCCAGCGTGTGTTAATCAGTGTCGTGCTGACACTAATAGGTTGGTTACCCGGTGTTGTCTATGCACTTGTTTGGCTGAATAAACGGTAAAAACCGCCTTACGCTTTTGGCCCATTGGCAGGGGATTCTAAAGGCGTATAATCCCCGTCAACTTTCTTCTTGCTTGAGGTTTACTGATGGGCTATTTGGTTGGCGTAACGGCGCTCTGGGCGTTTTCGTTCTCTTTAATTGGTGTGTATTTGGCGGGTCAGGTTGATAGCTACTTTGCTGTGCTGGTCCGCGTGACCCTGGCAATGCTGGTGTTCCTACCTTTTCTGCGCCCAAGCCTGCTGCGCGGTAAGCAGCGCTTGGCATTGATGGCGCTGGGCGCGATCCAGTTAGGCATCATGTACACCTTCTTTTATCACTCCTTCTTGCTACTCTCCGTGCCGGAGGTGCTGCTGTTTACCATCTTTACGCCGGTGTATATCGCGTTGTTGGATGACCTGATGTTCAAACGCTTTACGCCGATCTATTTGGTAACAGCTATTTTGGCAGTACTAGGCGCCGGGGTGATTCGTTACGACGGCATCGACAGCGGCTTCTGGCTCGGCTTTTTGGTCGTGCAGGGCGCTAACTTATGTTTCGCCATCGGCCAAGTCGGTTACCGCCGCCTAGCGGCAGACCTGCCGCCCACTCTTGCTTGGCATAACGTGTTTGGCTGGTTCTTTATCGGGGCTATGCTGGTAGCGCTGCCTGCCTTCTTGCTGTTTGGTAATAGCGCCGCGCTGCCATCCATCACTCTGCAGTGGGGCGTATTGGCGTGGCTGGGGCTGGTGGCATCGGGTGTTGGCTATTTTGCCTGGAACCAAGGGGCAACCAGGGTAGATGCGGGCACCCTGGCGATTATGAACAATGCGCTGGTGCCGGCTGGTTTGGTCGTTAACCTGGTGATTTGGAACCGCGATGCTGATGTGGGCAAACTGCTTTTGGGGGCGGCGATCATGGGCGCTTCGCTGTGGCTAAACCACTGGTGGCTGCAGCGCCGCAAGGTGGCGGCTGCCTAAGCTAAACCGCTGATTTTTCCCGGTGCGGAAGGCTTATCTCTGCCGCACCGGGTGATTTGCTCGATACTGTCTTCCTCTCCATAATGTGGGCTGATGCTAGCGAGAGTCGCCCATGTCTAATACCCCATCGTCAGGTTCCAACCCCGGTAGCCTTAGTCACCCAGTGAAGCCGTTCAAGACGATTGGCTTGATTGGCCGCTTAGGCAGCGACAAAGTTGTCGACTCGCTTCAACGCTTGGTCCGTTACTTAACGGAACATGGCTATAAGGTACTCATCGAAGACCGCACCGCCACGGCGCTGCCCCAACACGGCTTACCTGAAGCTAGCCGCCGCATGTTGGGTGAACTGTGCGATTTAGTGATTGTGGTAGGCGGCGATGGCAGCTTGTTAGGCGCTGCACGCACCCTGTGCCGCAGCGGTACGCTGATTCTAGGCGTCAATCGCGGGCGGCTGGGCTTCTTAACCGATATTTCTCCCGATGAGTTAGAGACCCGGGTAGGCGAAGTGCTGGCGGGGGAGTTTGAGGTTGAAGAGCGCTTCTTGCTGGATGCCGTGCTCTACCGCAATGGGGTCGCCGTAGGAAATGGCGACGCGCTTAACGAAGTTGTGGTGCACCCCGGTAAAGCGGTCCGCATGATTGAGTTTGAACTGTTTATCGATGGGCAGTTTGTCTACAGCCAGCGCAGCGATGGGCTGATTGTCGCCACTCCAACCGGCTCTACCGCCTATGCGCTTTCCGGTGGTGGGCCGATTATGCACCCTAAGTTGGATGTGGTGACGCTGGTGCCGATGTTCCCGCACACGCTCTCCAGTCGGCCCATTGTGATTGATGCGGCCAGCGAAATACGCATTCATATTGGCGAAACCAACCAAACCTATCCCCATATCAGTTGTGATGGTCAAACGCGTGCGGTGGCTAAGCCTGACGATGTGCTGGTGATCACTCGTAAGCCGGAGCGCGTTCAGCTCGTGCACCCGATTGGGCACAATTTTTATGACGTGCTGCGCAGCAAACTCGGCTGGAGCCACCGGCTAGGGGATTGATATGGAGGGTTACGATTTAATCGGTGATATTCACGGCTGCGGCGCTACGCTAGCGGCTTTGTTGGAGAAGTTGGGTTACCACCAGCGCGGCGGTGTTTATCGCCACCCGCGGCGCAAAGTAATTTTTTTGGGCGACCTGATTGATCGCGGGCCACGTATTCGCTTGGCGGTGACCATTGCACGGCGCATGGTAGAGGCGGGCGAAGCGCATATTGTGATGGGCAATCACGAGTATAACGCGTTGGCCTATACCCATCCCGCGCCCTCTGGCAGCCACAAGCGCTGGCTGCGCGAACATACCCCGCGCCACAACCGCATTATTCAAGACACTCTTGATCAGTATCGCCACCATACCAACGAGTGGGAAGACACGCTGGCCTGGTTCAAAACCATTCCGCTGTTTCTAGAGCTAGACGGTATTCGCGTGGTACACGCGTGTTGGGATGATGCGCTGATCAGCGAGCTCAAGCAGCGCTTACCGACTGCCCGAATGGATGATCAGTTTCTGGTAGAGTCCAACGACCCAGGCTCCCAGGCGTATCGAATACTTGATCGTCTTACCCGTGGCCCCCATATCCGGTTACCAAAAGGTGTCGCGATTCACTCGGGGGACGGTTTTACCCGACAAAGCTTTCGCGCCCACTTTTGGGCAGCTAACCCGCAGCAGTGGGGAGATGTGGTATTTCAGCCAGATAACCTGCCCGGCGATTTGGAAGCGCGACCACTCACCGACAGTGAGCGAGAGCGGCTAAGTTATTACGGCCCAGAGCAGCCGCCACTGTTTATTGGCCACTACTGGTGCGAAGGAATTCCCGCCCTGCCTGCCGCAAATATCGCCTGCTTGGATTACAGCGCCGTAAAGTTTGGCCGTTTGGTTGCCTATCGTTGGAGCGGTGAAACCCAGTTGAACGCTGATCATTTCGTATGGATTCAAGTACCTAAAGAGGAGCGTGCGCTGCCCAAACCCTGGGAAATAGATTTTGATTAAGCGTGCTGTGGATGATTTACAAATGGTTACATAATTTTTGCAAAACTGCTGAACTAATCTAGCTGCCGGCTATCAGAGTAAGTGTTCCCTTGAATGATCCCTTGCTTTTATCCGGCGGCCCCCTCCGCCGGATTTTTTTGTTTATCCTTTGGTAAAGCGGCGCTAAAGCGCGACCACCACTTGGATAGAAGGGAGATGCCATGCATCCAGTCATGCTCTTACCCGCGGGCGCAGACACACAGGCACTGCGCAAAGCGTTATGGCACTACCGTATTGGCCACCGGATCACCGACGAAGCGGACGGCCAGCTGCTCTGGGTGGCCGACCCCCGCCAACATGAAGAGTTACGTACCCTGGTTAGCCGCTGGGAGCGAGGCGAACCGCTGATTCTTGAAGCTACCCGGCCCAAACGCCCGCCTGCGGCCCACAGCCTTGCTGCCACGCTACGCCAAGTGCCGGTCACGGCGTTAATGATCGGCGTGAGCCTGCTGGTATTTGCCCTAAGCGGCATTTTCGGCGATCTGCTAATTGTGGCGCTCACCATTGTGCCGGTGGGTATCTCCGGCGGCCAATTGGTATATGGGTCGCTGGCAGACACCGTGATGGGGGGGCAGGTATGGCGTCTGCTCTCCCCCGCATTTCTGCATTTTGGCTGGATGCACCTGATTTTCAACCTGATGTGGGTGTGGTACTTCGGACGGCAAATCGAGCTGCGCCAAGGCAGTAAAATGATGCTGCTCCTGCTTTTAGTAGCGGGCATTGGCGCCAACGTCGCCCAATACGTGACCGGAACGGTGCTGTTTGGCGGTATGTCCGGCGTGGTCTATGCGCTATTGGGCCATGTGTGGCTCATGTCCCGCCGTGCCCCGAACAGTGGCTTTTTCGTGCCGCAAATGCTGGTGGTGTTTATGCTCGGCTGGATGGTGTTCACCATGACCGATATCGCCAGTACCGTCGGCTTTGGCAACGTGGCCAATGAAGCCCACCTGGGCGGGCTGCTCGTGGGGCTCGCCACGGGCTGGTATTATTCCTCCAAACGCAGCAAAGCCTAACGCCGCCAATTTGAAAGCAGCAAATACTTGAGGTGCTAACCGTGAGCGATATGACCTTCGATAAAATGATCAGCCAGATGACGCCTGCGATTTATGAAAGCCTTAAGCAAGGGGTGTCGCTACGCAAATGGCCTGACGGCCGCCGCTTAACGCCGGAGCAAACCGAGCTGTGTTTGGAAGCTGTCATGCGTTATGAAGTTGAAAACAATGTACCGGAAGAGAATCGCGTAGGTTATTTGGAGCGGCGTACCTGTGGGGCAGGTGCGACAGGCGCAGGCGTTAGCCCAGAAATGGCGGGCCTTGGCCGGGATGCCACGCGTGACTGATTTGTTAATCCCCGAGGTCTCTCCCGTTAAAGGGTGTTTGCAAAAAATGGCGGCGGCACTGCCTAGCCGCCAAGACGAGCAAGTGGTTTACCATCTGCGCGCTGGTGAGCATCGGGTGGCGTTGAATGAGCGTATTGGCTCCCCCATGCGCCTTGCATGGAGCGGTGCCATTGCCTGTACTCACTGCGGTCGGGCAACCAAAAAAAGCTTTGCACAAGGCTACTGCTACCCTTGCTTTAAGCGCTTGGCGCAGTGCGATACCTGCATCATGAAGCCAGAGACCTGCCACTACTACCAAGGCACCTGCCGCGAGCCGGAGTGGGGCGAGGCGCACTGCTTTCAGCCCCACATCGTCTATCTGGCTAACTCTTCCGGTTTGAAGGTGGGCATTACTCGCAAAACACAAATGCCCACTCGCTGGTTGGATCAAGGCGCTATTCAGGCGCTGCCGATTCTCGAAGTGAATACCCGCCAGCAGTCCGGGTTCGTCGAGATGCTCTTCAAAGAGCAGGTGGCTGATCGCACCAATTGGCGCGCTATGGTCAAAGGTGAGGTCGATCCCCTTGATCTGCGCGCTGAGCGTGACCGATTGTTAAACACACTGGCAGACGGTTTAGGCCAGCTACGTAGTGTTCACGGCGAAGACGCCATTCGCACGTTGGATGAGGCTCCTTTGCAGTTCGACTATCCTGTGGCTGCGTTTCCCCGCAAAGTAGTCTCTCATAATTTTGATAAGCAGCCGCTGGTTGAAGGCATCCTTCAGGGCGTGAAAGGGCAGTACCTCATGTTCGACACGGGTGTGATAAATCTACGTAAATTCACAGGTTACGAGATTTCGGTGGAGTGAAACTTGGCGTTTTGCCTAGCCAGAATGGCATCGGTTGACTAAGGTTATCAGGGTCACAATAGACTCTGCCCTAGTCACGCAAGGAAGCCTCGATGCCATGGCTAAAACTGCTGCACATCGCCGCGCTGGTCATTTGGTGCGGCGCTCTTCTTTATTTGCCTGCACTTTTATTACAGGCGCTTCAGCTACGTAAAGACGCTGGCTTCGCCCAGGGCACACCGCCCATGCCGCGGTTTTTCTATAATTCCATCGCCACGCCGGCGGCCCTTGCGGCGATTGCTTCAGGCACGTTGCTATTTCTGTTGCATGGCCTGTTAGGGGGCTGGCTAATACTCAAGCTAGGGGCCGTGGTGTTAATGGTGGCCGCTCACGGGTGCTTTGGCTGGCTCATCCTGCGCCTGGAAATGGGAATTTTTAAAGGGGTGAAGGCAGCCAGCTTGTGTGCGCTGCTGTTGGCGCTGGTAGGCATCTTTGGGGTGCTAGGGTTTGTGCTCTCTAAACCGCTGGAGTGGAGCTAGCTCAATGGCCAATGTCCTATTACGGGCTGCCATTGAGCCGCTCGGGTTACTATTCTACTTCAACGCCCACCGCGTGCTCGTACACCAGTTGGCCACCGAGCCACCCGGCCAGCGCAATCAAACCGGCCGTTACCAGCGAGATGGCCAACCCCCACGGCAGCACCGCACTGGGCTCAGTGAAACGCAGCAGCCAGTTCAGCGACGCCAGAGAGAGCATGACCACAGCCACAATGGCGTGGCTCCAGCCAGTAATCAGTCGACGGATGCGTGCTACCGAGACCAAGTCAATAATGCCTGCCACCGACGCAATCCAGCCGCCAAACGCGCCAACACCCGCCAGCCAAAGCCCGCCGCGCAACCAAAACGTATCTTGGGTATACCAGTAGGCGATATCGCAAGCGACCAGTGCCATCAGCGCCGCTACCGGGAAGTGAATCATTACCGGATGGAGTGGATGGCCAGCCAGCGACGCGCGGCTTTTGATCGAGCGTTGGGGAGTAGGTGTCATCGTCACTTCCTGTGGTTAGACAAAGCGAAACAGTCGGATAGATCAACTGCACTTCAGGGAAAACGCTAATGAGGGAACGCAATAGCGCTACGTCCACCGTCACTCCGTATGTATCGCCGCGATGGACCCGACGAGTCGCCTGTCTGTTGGGGCCTGCCCTGGTAATAAGTTTGGCAGGCTGTGCAGGCGACAGATCTATCTTAGACCCTGCAGGGCCCGCCGCGCGAGACGTTCGGTTAATTTGGTGGGTAATGCTGGGCTTTGCCACCATCGTGCTGATTGGTGTCACCGTGGTTTGGCTGTATGCCTTCAAACCGCGCAACGTGGAGCGCACGCCTGCCCAAGAACGACGCATTGCCCGCCGCTGGATTATTGGTGGAGGCCTTGTGTTGCCGATCACCAGTGTGACTGCACTGCTGATGTTTGGGGTGCCCGCCGGGCAACGCATGCTACCGCTCCCGCTAGGCGAGCCGCCTGAAGTGATTGAAGTGATCGGCCACCAATGGTGGTGGGAGGTACGCTACCCAGGCGCCGAAGGCGGCGAAGTCGTCACCGCTAACCAGCTCGTCATGCCCGCCGGGGAGCCGGTGGATTTTCATGTGAGCGGGGCGGATGTCATTCACGCGTTTTGGGTGCCGCGCCTGGGCGGCAAAATCGACATGCTGCCAGGAAGGGTGAATAAAATTCGCCTGGAAGCCGATGAGCCCGCCGTATTTGGTGCCCAGTGTGCCGAGCTGTGCGGGGTGGGCCATGCCCATATGCATTTGTACGTCGAAGCCGTGCCTCGTGAAGCATTCGATGCATGGCTGGCAGCTCGCCAAGACGCAGAACTAAGCGAATTAGCGACGCAAGATACCACTCATGATGGTGCAAGAGAGGCCTTTGCGACCCACTGCGCGAGCTGCCATCAAGTGGCTGGCGTCAGCCAGGGCGATGTAGGGCCGAACCTCTCGGATGTCGGTAGCCGCACGATGCTGGGTGCCGGTGTGATGGCCATGGAAGAGGGCGCGGTGAGCCAGTGGCTGCAGCAGCACCAAACTCTGAAGCCGGGCAATAAAATGCCCGCCCACGACGATATTGATACGGACACCTTGGATGCCCTGGGTGCTTGGCTGGAGACCTTGACCCCATGAAGAGCGTGAATCAAGAGGCGGTAGAGCAGGACCCGCAGCAGTTACACGAAGACCTACATGACATTTGGGGTAACCCGAAAGGGCTAAAGGCCCTCACCATCGTGAACCATACAACGCTAGGTCTGCGTTTTATGATCACCGGGATGGTGTTTTTCCTGATTGGCGGCATTCTCGCCATGCTAGTGCGCACCCAACTGGCGATGCACGACCAGGACTTTATGTCGCCGGAGATCTATAACCAAGTCACCACCATGCACGGCACGGTGATGATGTTTCTGTTCGCCATCCCTATGCTGGAGGGGCTGGCGATTTACCTGATCCCTAAAATGATTGGTGCCCGTGACTTGGTGTGCCCACGGCTAACGTCGCTGGGTTATTTCTGCTACCTGTTTGGCGGGATTATCCTCACCTCCAGCCTAATTATTGAGATGGCGCCTTCAAGCGGCTGGTTTATGTATACGCCGCTGAGCAGTAAAGAGTTTGCCCCGGATTTGGGCTCTGATTTTTGGCTGCTGGGCATCACCTTTGTGGAGATATCGGCGCTCTCGGCGGGGGTGGAGCTGGTGGTGTCTATCTTACGCACCCGCACTCAGGGCATGGCGCTGCATAAGATGCCGCTGTTTGCGTGGTATATCCTCGCCATGGCGCTAATGATCGTGGTGGGCTTCCCACCGCTGATCTTGGGCAGCGTGTTGTTAGAACTCGAGCGCGCGGTCGGCATGCCGTTCTTCCAAGTTGCGGGCGGCGGCGATCCAGTGTTATGGCAGCATCTTTTCTGGCTGTTTGGCCACCCAGAGGTGTACATCATCTTTCTGCCTGCTGCCGGGATTATTTCGACGCTGATTCCCGTGTTTGCCGGGCGGCCCATCGTGGGATACGGCTGGGTAGTGGCAGCGATCACCATTATGGGCTTTATCAGCTTTGGGCTATGGGTTCACCACATGTTCACCATTGGCATTCCGCAGCTGGCCCAGGCGTTTTTCTCGGCGGCCAGTATGCTAGTGGCCGTGCCCACGGCGATTCAGGTGTTTGTCTGGATAGCCACGCTCTGGCTTGGCAAACCCAAAATGAAGCTGCCCATGCTGTGGGTGATGGGCTTTTTAATTATCTTTGTGTGCGGCGGGTTAACCGGCGTCATGCTGGCGCTGGTGCCGTTTAACTGGCAGGTGCACGACACCCACTTTGTGGTGGCGCACATGCACTACGTGCTGGTGGGGGGCATGTTCTTCCCGCTGATCGCCGGGCTTTACTATTGGTTGCCGCTCTTCTCCGGGCGAATGCCCTCCGAAAACCTGGGGCGCTGGGGGTTTTGGCTTACTTTCCTGGGCTTTAACGGCACCTTCTTGATCATGCACTGGACCGGGCTGCTCGGTATGCCCCGGCGGATTTACACCTATGAAGCAGGGTCGGGCTGGGAGATTTTTAACCTGCTCTCATCCATCAGCAGCTTTGTGCTCTCGGCAGGGATTGCCATGGTGCTGCTGGATATCGCGCTGCACTTTCGGTTTGGCAAGCCTGCCAAGCATAACCCCTGGAATGCCGATACGCTGGAGTGGGCCAACACCATGCCGCCCAGCGCCTATAACTTTGTCAGCCTTCCCAATGTCGAAACCCGCCACCCGTTGTGGGATGACCCAAATCTGCCTCATACCATGGCCGAGGGTAAGCACTCGTTGGCGGTGGCTTCCCACGGCAGAAGGGAGATGTGGGGCACCGATCCAATTTCAGGCAAGGTGCGCGAGATTATCCACCTGCCCGGTAACTCCTGGTGGCCGCTGTTTGCCGCTGCCGCGCTGGCGGTGGTGTGCCTGAGCCTGCTGACCAAGGTGTACGCGTTGGCAGGCGTGTTCGTGATGATTGCCGGTATCTTTCTGCTGCGCTGGTCCTGGGAGAACGGTGCCCACCCCAAGGCGGCACCGGATGCAGGCGTCAAACCCGGCGACCCACCGCTTCACTCGCGCACCATGGATGGCCCCGGCCTCTGGGCGATGGGTGTTTTTCTGATCGCCAACGGATCGTTTTATCTCTCTTACCTGTTTGGCTGGTTCTACCTTTGGACCGTTTCACCGCAATGGCAGATGCCAGAGTCGCCGCCGCTATCGCTCATATTAATGGGTGCAGCTGGCGTAGCGGTTTTAGCCGGTTGTGGTGTGATGGAAAAGCTGGTACGTGGGCTGCGCCAGCAGCGTGACGCCGGGCTAGGTGCAGGCTTCTATTTAGCCGCTGCGTTAGGCGCACTACAAGTGGGGCTAACGGGCTGGGCGCTGTGGCAAGCCGAGCTTGCCCCCACGCAAACCTCCCACGATGCGGTGATGCTGGTCGGCCTTGTCTACGCCCTGTTCCACGGCGGTTTAGCGGTCGTCTTGACCGTGCTTCAAGGCCTGCGTGTGGGCTATGGCTATGTGGGCGCTCATGCTCCCTTCGAGCCGGGCGTAGTAGCCCTGCTTTGGCGCTATAACGTGGTCACCTTTGGGCTGCTCATAGGGGCGCTAGCGGTGCTGCCCCGCGTGTTAGGAGGGTAGGGCGATGGAACGACTTAACTTTACCCACCCTATCCATTTGATAGTGGGACTAACGCTCTGGAGCGTTTGGTTTGTGGCCGTTTATAGCGGCCTATCGGTGGCCTGTGCGGTAAATCCACCGCCGCCGGAGGCAAGATCACTCACGCTACTCAACGCAGGTCTGGGCGGTTTTACCCTTCTCTGTGCTGCTGGGCTTGTGCTGTTGGCCTGGGGGTGCTGCCGCACAGCCAAGCAGCATCAGGGGCGTCAGCGCTTTCATGCCGTGGTATCCGGTTGGCTCTACTTGTTTTCTGCCTTTGGCGTGGCGTTTGCGGGGCTACCCATCATTGGCGTGCCGCCTTGTCTGTAACCGTGAACAGTGACTCGCCTGCTAATGACGACGCACCGCTCTATACGCTTCATGGCATGTGGTGCACCAGCTGTGCGCTGGCGGTAGAGGGCGCGCTAGCTCGCGTACCGGGCGTCGCTCAGGCCAGCGTTCATTACCCTACTGCAACGGTATGGGTAAACGGCGCTCCCGCAGCAACCCAGTTGGCGGTGCTAGCCCCCGTGGTGAAGCGGCTGGGCTATCGGCTAAGCGAGTTAGAGCCAGTGCAAGATGCCCAGCAGCGCTTAGCCCAAGAGAGCCGCTACCTCACGCTGCGCCTGATTGTAGGTGCAGTGTTGGGTATGTGGACCATGCTGGCGTCGCTGCTGATCTACGTGGGTGCGCTGCCCAATGCCACCATAGAGCTGGTCGTCGCGTGGGTGTCCGGTGCCTTTTCACTGCCCGTCGTGCTCTATTCCGGCCTACCGTTTTACCGAGCGGGGTGGCGCACGCTATTGGCCCGACGCCCCGGCATGGATGTATTGGTAAGCCTGGGTGTGTTTGGCGCCATGGCGGTATCGGTAGGGCTGCTGCTGCGCGGCTCTTCAGAGGTCTATTTTGATACTGCGGTGATGCTGATTGTGCTGCTTCTAGTGGGCCGACTGGTTGAAACCCTGTGCAGGCAGCAGGGGCTCAAAGCCTTTGATGCACTAAGGCTGCCGGAGGATGACGTGGTGGTTTGCCAAGGCGAGCAGCGCGACACGCAGCCCGTTGGGGAAGTCTCCATAGGAGCCGTGATTGAAGTGCCTCCTGGTGAGCAGGTGCCCTTGGATGGCCTGCTGGACACGCCCGGCTGGCTGGACACCGCCACGCTCACTGGGGAAAGCGTGCCCCGTTACCTGCATGCTGGGCAGCGCGTCTATGCGGGCTGCCGCTATGCGGCGAGGCTAAACGCTGCGCCTTTGAAGGTGACTGTGACGGCCACCGTCGGCCAGCGGCGGGTGGATAAACTGTGCGAGCAAATGCGCCGCGCCCAGGCAAAAAAGGGCGAATTGCACAAGCTGGCCGACCGCTTTGCCTCATGGCTAAGCCCCGTAGCGCTGCTGCTGGCTGTGCTGACACTCCCACTCGGGCTGCTATTGGGCCTTGGTCTAGAAGACGCTGCTGTGCGTGCGCTGTCTGTTTTGGTGGTGGCTTGCCCCTGCGCGGTGGGGCTGGCGGTTCCGCTGGCAAGCCTTGCCGGTAGCAGCCAAGCGTTACAGCAGGGCATTGCGCTTCGCGACCCTGCTGCTTTTGAAACCCTGGCGAAAGTACGCGGTATTGCCTTCGATAAAACCGGTACGCTCACCCGTGGGCAGCATCAGGTAGTGCATGCCGCGCTGCGCCAAGGCGAAGATCTCACGATTTTTCAGACGATGCTGCACAGCGCCGTTAGTCAAAGCGAACACCCGCTAGCCAGCGGTTTGCTGGACTGGGCGAACAAGGCTGAAACAGCAACGCCGCCCAAAGCGCTTCATAAAGTATTTCATAAAGTATTTCATAACGTACTTCATATTGAAGATCATCCCGGCAAAGGCCAGCAAGTAACGTTTCAAAACGGAGAGCAGTGGTGGTTAGGTAGCGCCGCATGGATAGAGCAGCAGCTTGGCACACCCTTGCCAGATAACGCCCAACACCCTGACTACGCCTTTGCTTCACAGGTGGTAGTGGCCAACAGCCGCGGTTGGCTCGCCACGCTTTACTGTGCCGACCAGCCGGTGAGCGATGCGAAAGCAAGCCTTGCCGAACTACAGCGCTCAGGGTACATCGTGGCGCTGATCAGCGGCGACCGCCAGGGGCCGGTGGGCTGGCTTGGCCAGCAGGTAGGGTTAGCAAAAACCGCCTGCTACGCCCAGCGTTCGCCGGAAGCCAAAGCGGCACTGCTCAAAGCGCTGCCTTCGCCTACGCTCTATGTGGGCGACGGGGTGAACGATACCTTAAGCCTTGCTGAAGCCGGGGTAGGCGTCGCTCCCATGCAAGCCAGCGAAGCCGCCCGCGAAGGAGCCGCCGCACAGCTGCTTTGGCCTGGGGTGAGCGGTATCGTGAGGCTATTGGCATTGGCTAAGCGCACCCGCCGAGTCATGGTGCAAAACTTGGTGTTTTCGGCGCTTTACAACACGCTGGCGCTTGGGCTGGTGACCATGATGGCGGTCCCGCCCTTGGCCGCCGTGCTGGCGATGGCAGCAAGCTCGCTCAGCGTGACGTTAAATACAGCGTGCCTTGCGTGGGCAGAGCCTGACGAGGCTAGCGATAGCCCAATGCCTGCCCTAAGCGCTCAGCGTTCGATGCCACCCACTGCGGGTCAATCGCGCCCCACTGCTTAATGGTGTAATGGCCAATGTTGTGGCGCTCGCCGTCGCCTTTTTCAAACACACACTCAATATCTAGCTCGCCGAGCGACGCGATGGTGTCCTGGGCGGTGCGCCTCGGCATGCCGGTGGCTTCCATCAACGCGGGTACGCTGGCCACGCCTTGCTCAATCAAGTGGGCCACGTAAAGGCGGCGGTAAAAGCTGGATTTTGTTTTGCTGAGCGACATGGAGAGGGCGTCTTCTTAGTGATGGGTATTCCAGCAGTCTAATCAAATAAATCCCCCTGTGCCCGGGGCGGGCGAAAATCACGGGTATTCAGCCCCTGCTCGGTGCGTGGCTGCATGTTCCACTGGCGGCTAGCACGCTGAAACCGCTGGGCGATTAAGTCAGCGAATACTCCCTCACCGCGAAAGCGCTTACCAAAGGCAGCATCGTAGGTTTTACCGCCCCGACACTGGCGCATCAAACTCATTACCTTAGCGGCGCGCTCGGGGTAGTGGGCTTCTAGCCACGCTTCAAACAGCGGCGCGACCTCGTGGGGTAGCCTTAGCAGCATCCAGTTCGCGGTGCGCGCCCCGGCACGACTGGCGGCTTCCAGAATGCGTTCAATTTCGTGGTCGGTCAGGCCGGGAATAATCGGCGATACCAGCGTGCCCACCGGTATTCCCGCCGTGTTTAGCTCACGAATCACTTTCAGGCGCGCCTGCGGCGATGCCGCACGGGGTTCCAGCGTGCGCTTTAGGTTAGCGTCTAGGCTGGTCAAACTCACGAACACCCGCACCAAGCGATGCTCTGCCATTTCTGCTAGTAGATCTATATCCCGCAAAATCAGCGTGCTTTTCGTCACTAGCGTCACCGGGTGGCGGCAAGCCAACAGCAATTCCAGCAAGCGGCGGGTGGTTTGGTAGGTGGCCTCTAGCGGCTGGTAACAGTCGGTATTGCCGGAGAGGTTAATGGGTCTGCAAACGTAGTGGGGGTGGCAAAGCTCCTCTTTTAAATGCTCCACCAGCCCGTGGCGGGCGATCAGTTTGGTTTCAAAATCCAGCCCCGGCGATAAATCCCAATAGGCGTGTGACGGGCGCGCATAGCAGTAGACACAGCCATGCTCACAGCCGCGATACGGGTTAAGCGAACGATCAAAGGGTAAATCTGGAGAGTTGTTCCAAGAGAGCGCGCTTTTACTGGCTTCCTCGCGCACTTCTGTTGCCAGCGAGGTGGTGGCCTCCTCTTGCCACCAGCCGTCATCCTCCGCCACGCTGCGGGTAGGGGCGAAGCGGTTATGTGGGTCGTAGGTTGCACCACGCCCTTTATGCACGGTAGTGCGGGAAGGGTCAAACGCCGCCATCTGCCACCTCGTAAGATATGTCGCTGTATATGTTTAAACATACAGTATATGGCGTATGAAAGAGGGTGCAAGCACGACGCTGCTAGCTCATGCTGAGCTAAAATGCTTCGTGCCAGTACTGTAGTGTCGTTTCTGATACCACGCCATGCTGCGTACCAATCTCAATCACCGCTTGTTGGAGCGCGCGGGCCAAAGTTGGTTGGTGGCATAACGCTAACGACCGAATCATGCGCGTAATACGCAGGTGGTTATGGCCCCCGGCTTTCAACCAGATATGGGTTTGTATCGATAGCGTTGGCTGAGCGGTGATGATGTTGCCATCCCGTGTTAGCCCCAAAAAATTTAACATTACATCCAGTGAGCGTTGCTGGTGGTGGCGTAAGTGCTCGTCATTCGCAAAAGCTGTTTGCACCGCAGGCGTTAAGAGCGGCGCAAAGCTATTAAAACGACTCGCTTCTGGGATAGGAAACAGCCACTGGATATAATCGTGGGTATGCTCTAGCCAAAAAGGCGAGAGCGCCCAGATATCTTCAAGTAAACGCCCTTTATGATCGGGGGATTCACCGCGATAAAACGCGAGTAAGCGGGTATCGTTATCCATTATGTCTCCCCATTAACGTTTCAGCGTGGCCATGCAGCGCCAATCCGAGCGCAGGCAGTTTTCGTACAAAGCCTCAGTGTGTCTCGCAGGAAAGCGTTGTGTCCTGGTAGTGTGCTAGTACCTGCTCAGCACTCTTTTTTAATGCCTCACGCCACGCGGCAGGAGCGGTGACTTTCACATTGGCGCCCATGCCCATCAGCCACCAGAGGGTTTGCTGGTCATCAGGTACTTGGGCGGTTAACCAGTACCAGTTACTGTCGGGGAGGGCTTCAATGGTTTGCGTCTCAGAAAGCGGTGTTTCCTGCAGCAACCACGCCACAGGTTTCGCGATCTCCGCTTCCAGCGTCACATCGCTCGGCCCTTGCCGATAACCAAACGCGCCGCCCTGAATGTAGTGGTCAATATCAAAATCAGGTTGTGCCTGCCAGGGGTGCTGGCTGAGTGTGGCTTGTTTAATGCGATGCAGGGCAAACTGGCGCAAATCCTCAAACCCGTTTACATGGGCCAGTAAATAGGTCGCGCTATGGCGGCTGACGATGCCTTGCGGATGAAGCGTGAACGGCTTTTCTGTTTCGCTAGAGCGCGACAGGTAGACGACATCAACTGCCTTCTGCTCAAGCAAGGCTTCAGAAATAGTTTGCCAAGTGGACTCATCTATTTCAGCCGGAATCAGCGCTTTACCGTTGGGAATGGCGCGTACTTTTCGCGCCCATTGGCTAAGCCCGTTGGCGTTCATTTCATCCAATAACCGCCGAGCATCGGTAAAGTGGGGCGATAACTGCCCGACCACCACCGGAGGCAAGAGCCCTTTTAAATACTCTTCCGCTAGCACCAGCGTTAAGGCGCTGGGTACATCCAGTGCCGGTAGCTGGCACTGAAAATCACGATCAAAATACCAGCGGTAAGGCTTCTGGCTATCGTCGCAGCCAATCGGAAACTGAGTGGAGAGCTTCTGGCTAAGGTCACGCTGTAGGGAGCGAGTGTCGATCTTAAAACCACGCTCGGCAAGCTTCTCCTTTAGCACAGGGGTCGCGATACGCCCAGGAAAGCGGGGAATCAGCTGCAGCATGGTTAAATAACGAAAGAGCGTGTCGCGTGCTTCGGACATAATAAGCCAACCTTGGCCACTGTGATAAAGATGAAGAGTTTACCGAACCTCACAAAACTTAGCGACTCTCTCGGGTAACCCATTGGTCTCTTTAGCGATTAGGTGAGCGCGATGACGCCAGAGCATGGCAACTCGCACATCGGGTTGCGCATTGGGCAAGTGCCACCAAAGCTCGGCAGGGTGAGTATCTGCCGTCACTTCGAGCGATGTGTCAGGGTGCCCCTCCAACCAGCGATACACCTCCATTGCATTGCGGCCCACGCACACCGGGAACAGCGGTGCATCAACCGGTAGTGCAACACCTAACGCCAGCAGCAGCGTGTTCACTTCATGGTCGCAGGCCAGGTGCCAACGATGCCGACTAGCCACCAAGGGGGCGGTAAGATGGCCTGCCACACAGTGCCAAATCAGATGCGCCTGTAAATAGAGGCGCGATTCCTCTGTGAGTGTGGCGCTATAGCGTGGGCAAAAATAGAGAAACTTACCATCGGTGCTGGCGCTACCGAAATGTTGATCAGTAATAGGAGACAACATTAAGAACTGGCTAAAAAAGCTCATAACAGGCAGCGTTTCGGCCCATGTGTCGCGATCCGCCTGCCACTTCGCCAGCTCCTGCCGAGCGCAATCATCAGAGATTAAACAACCGGGCATCATCACCATCATCTCAACCCTCCGCGATGTTAGAGGTGCACGTTATAGTGATGATGCGACAACTAATGTCGCGTTATTTTTGAATATGCATACTTAGGCGTTATGTGGAGAGGAGGGCAGTAAGAGAAAGTAGTAGCCTGAAACACTAGCCCGCCATAAGTCATAATGGTAACCTCACTATCATTAACTCCTCTCCGCTATTTAGCATGAAGCATATGTTGCGACATAAGATGTCGGAGCATGGGGTATAAATAGAATTTGGTATAAAGCCAAATGCGTGGCCATGGTGGCTGCGTAATGGAAGAGTGGCCAAAGCCACTACGATAACTATGGATCAAAAGGGATTATTGTAATGAAAATGCTGAAGATGACCGCTGCTATTGCTACCGTATCGCTAATGACTGGGTGCGCTACTATTGTAGGCGAGAAGGAGCAAAGCATTACGATCAACAGCAGTCCTAGCAACGCAAACGTGCTAATCACTGATGAGCGTAGCATGGAAGTGCACTCCGGTAATACGCCGACCACGGTGCAATTGCGTAAATCTGACGGAAGCTACTTCGGTGGTAAAACCTATACGGTTGAAATTTCCAAGGATGGCTATGAAAGCCGCACGATGATGATTAACGCTAGCCCGAATGGTTGGTATATCGGTGGTAATATTATTTTCGGTGGGTTGATTGGGTGGTTGATTGTCGATCCATTTACTGGTGCCATGTACAACCTTACGCCTGACACCCTGAATGCATCACTAGGTGAAAACGTAGCAACCACAGCGGAGGGTGAATCTGAAATTACGCTAGTGCTAATTGAGGATGTACCTACTCACATGCTTGATGAAATGCAGTATCTCGGCAAAATTTAAGTGTAAAAAGCATCGCTTCGGGCGGTGCTTTTTTATGGTGCGCCAGGCATGGCGCGCAGCGCCAATTAGGCGCTATCCGGTCCGCCGTGGTGGTTGGCCGGATGACTTGGGGGTGAAAGTCCCCTACGGACCCTGATAGCGGGAACCGTTAGCTGAACAGCAAGGGTGTTCGTCGTGAGGCGGAATCTGAAGGAAGCTGTAGGCAAACTCCTGGCCCGACGAACAGGAACCGCATATGAGGCAGCCACATCTGGGCGAGAGGGCCATGAAACTCGAAGCCCAATAGCTATCCAGAAGATGTGGAAGTAGATGCGGCGGGTAGATGGGAGGAAGGTCGCGCGTCTTACCCTGGGAGGCCTGTTCGCCTGCCACTGGCCACCGACACCGTGAGGTGTCGGGATGGGCGAACAGGAGTCAGCAGAGGCCATATTAGGCTCTCTAACCAAGAGCTGAAGGGCTGAACCTGTCACGAGTGGATAGTTGACCACTCTCTGATGTGTACGAGCAGAAGCCTCCCCGGAGGGCTCTCGATAACTGTATGGCGGGCCGGAAGCCCAAAGACTGTCGAAGCGCTCAGAGCACACAGGCGAGCGAATTCAGCGGAACGAAGCTCAGCCCGATAATGGGGGACAGGAACCGCCGTGGTACGGATCCGTTTGCCCGGTGGTGTGAGAGGACGGGGGAGGCGACTCCCCCTCCTACT